>DASXND010000076.1:0-6348 GCA_036495265.1 Dyella sp. | reverse complement strand
TTCGCGCGCTGCTGGATCCAGCCGGTGACGTCGGTGTCGGCCGGACCGCCATTGGGTGGGTTGTACTTGAAGCCGCCACTGTCGGGCGGATTATGCGACGGCGTCACCACGATGCCATCGGCAAGACCCGTGCTGCGGTCGCGATTGGCGGTCAGGATCGCGTGCGAGATGGCGGGCGTCGGCGTGTACTCGCCGCCCTTGGCGATCATCGTCGGTACACCGTTGGCCGCCAACACCTCCAGCGCGCTTTCAAAGGCCGGCTGGGACAACGCGTGGCTGTCGATACCGATATAGAGCGGGCCATCGATGCCCTTGTGCTGACGGTATTCGCAAATCGCCTGGGTGATCGCCAGCACATGCCATTCGTTGAAGCTGCGCTCGAACGAACTGCCGCGATGCCCCGAGGTACCAAACGCCACCCGCTGGGTCGGCACGCCCGGATCCGGGCGCAGGTCGACGTAGGCATCGCGCAGGCGGGCAACATCGACAAGCAGCGACGCGGGCGCCGGCTTTCCGGCCAGCGGACTGATCTTGGCGCTCATGCGCGCACCTCGCGGCGGATCGAGGTGTGGAATCCAGCGGTGGCAAAGAACATCGTCATGCGGCTACGCACTCTATACGCGGCAGAGAAGAGTGCTATTGACCCGCGCTTCGCTGACCAGTGTCAATACCGCGCCCTCCCCTCGCCCCTGAAAGCCCGTCGCTGAAGGGTCTGGCCGTGTGCGGCCATTCGGCCATCAACGCAGCTGACTGTCCTTGCTGCCGCGACGGTTGTAACCACTCCCAGCCGCCTGCTCCCGGTCATGCGTCTCCTGGCAGGCAATGCACAGGCGCACGCCCGGCACGGCTTCGCGTCGCGCGACGGGAATCGGCGAGTCGCAGTCTTCGCAGTGGGTCAGGCTCGGGCCCTTGTTGAGACGGCTGCGAGCGCGCTTCACCGCGTCTTCCACGGTGGCGTCGATCTGATCTTGTACGGCGCCGTCACCGGCCCAGCCTGTTGCCATGATCGCCTCCGAATAGCCGCGGCGGTGCGCCATTCGACAAGGCGCGATGCGTGTTTGCGATGCCAGCCCGTTCCTGGCTGCTGTCGCTACGAGCAGAAACCCATAGATAAGGGCGACACGGCAAATTTCCAGCGATCGGAGCCGGTGTCTCCCCCAGACGGGGCGGGTTGTTCAGCCGAAGCGCTTGCTCAGGAAGTATCGCGCGCTGCCCACGGGGTGATCCGGGATCTCGCCGAACACGTCATAGCCAAGCCGCTCGTAGAAGCCGCGCGCCTGGAACGCAAAGGTATCGAGCCACGCACCTACGCAACCGCGATCCTGGGCGACTTGCTCGGCCTCGCGCATAAGTGCCGTTCCCACGTCGTGGCCGCGCATGGACTCGGGTACCGCTAGCAACTCGACATAGAGCCAGTCGAACATGGTTTTGCCCCATAGGCCACCCACGGTTTGACCGTGCTCGTCCTGGAGAAGGATGGCGACGGGGAGCATCCGCATCGGCGGGGCGTGCTCATGGTTGTAGGCACGAAGCGGGGCCGCGATCGCCTCCCGGTCATCGAGGGTCGGCTTTTCGAGACTGAGCAATCGATGCGTCATGGCGGTCTTCGGGACGAGGTAGGAAATCAGTCTATCCGGGCCTTCTGCATGGCGTGCTCCTGCGGGCTCCGTGTCGTAGCTGGTCGGGCAAAAACACTCGAATGGGCATTCCCGACGAGCCGTTGACGCCACTAGGATTAAAAGACCACACGCCAATGGCCTTGGGGTCGGGTGCCTCGCACGGCCGCTTGTGCCGTGCAGTCATCACTGTGCCGGCCCGTCACTTCGGAAAGTATTGAGGAATGCGTCATGACACCCGCCACCACGTTGCTTACGCCGACTGACTGTGCGCTCATACTCATCGATCAACAGGCTGGACTGGCCTTTGGCGTGGGCTCGATCGATCGCCAGACCTTGGTCGCCAATACGGTGGCGCTGACCCGCACCGCCGTCGCCTTCAGCCTGCCCATCGTCGTATCCACCTCGGCCTCCAAGGTGTATAGCGGCCCTTTGATGCCGCCGATCCATGCCGTCATTCCAGGCGTGCAGCCGATTGAGCGGCGCAATATGAATGTCTGGGAGGATGCCACGGCCCAGGCTGCCGTGGTGGCCACCGGGCGCAAGCGACTGCTGATTTCCGGCTTGCTCAGCGAGGCCTGTGTCACCTTCTGCGCCCTGTCGGCGCTGGCGGATGGTTATGACGTGCTGGTGGTCGCCGATGCCTGCGGTGGCCTGACCACGACCAGCCACGAACTGGCGCTGCGCCGACTGGAAGCTGCGGGCGCGAAGCTCACGTCGTGGATTCAGGTACTGCTGGAGCTTCAGCGCGACTGGACACGCCACGAAACCTACGACGCCGCGCGCGCGATCGTTGAAGCCCACGGTGGCGGCTACGGCATTGGCCTGGCGTATTCGAGGGACATGATTCATCCAGTCTGAGGTGCCTCGCGCATGAAGACGCCGGGCTTCGGCGAAAGTCTCGCCCCATTGCGTATTCCCGTATTCGGGATGCTTTGGTTTGCCACCATCCTGGGCAATACCGGCAGCTTTATCCGTGACGCGGCGAGCAGCTGGCTGGTCACCGATTTATCCACCTCGCCATCCGCCGTGGCGACCATCCAGGCGATGAGTGTGCTGCCTGGTTTCCTGCTCGCCATCTTCGCTGGCGTGCTCTCCGATATCCTCGATCGCCGGCGCCTGCTGATCATCATCCAGCTCGTGTTGGCCCTGGTCAGCGTCACCTTGATGTTGCTCGCCCGCGCCAACGCATTGACGGTGCAGTTGCTCACCGCCCTCACCTTTGCCAGCGGCACCGGCGCTGCATTGATGGCGCCCAGCTGGCAAGCGATCGTGCCCGAACTGGTGTCGCGTGATCAGCTGAAATCGGCGATCGCGCTGAACTCCCTTGGCGTCAACATCGCGCGTGCCGTTGGCCCGGCTGTTGCGGGCCTGCTGCTGGTGGCATTGGGGGCTCCGTATGCCTACGCCATCGATGCGACCAGCGACCTCATTGTGGTAGGTGCGCTACTGCGATGGCATCGGGAACCATCGGCCGACTACACGCTTCCCGAGCGATTCGGCGGGGCATTTCGCGCAGGCATCCGGTTTGGACTGGCCAGTCGCGAACTGCAGCGGATCCTGCTTCGCGCGGCCGTCTATTTTCTATTCTCAAGCGCCATCTGGGCGCTGCTCCCGTTGATTGCGCGCCGCTTGCTGGGCGGGAGTGCCGGACTCTATGGTGTCCTGCTCGGCGCCGTCGGCCTTGGTGCGATCCTGGGCGCCTTGCTGCTGCCAAGAGTGCGTGCTCGGACCAATACGGATCGACTGATGCTCTTCGCATCGGCGGTCACCGCCGTGATCATGGCCTTGATCGCCCTGGTGCCTCATCGCTGGCTGGCGCTACCGGCACTGCTGGTGTTGGGCGGCGCGTGGATTGCTGCGCTGACCAGCCTGAGCGGGGTGACCCAGGCCATTCTGCCCAACTGGGTGCGCGGACGTGGCCTGGCCATCTATCTCACGGTGTTTAGCGGTGCGATGGCGGCAGGCAGTTTTGGCTGGGGCCTGGTGGCCGACGGGCTGGGGCTTGCCAATGCACTGTTGCTGAGCGCGGGCGGTCTCGCACTTGCCGCCGTCCTGCTGGAACGCATCCCGTTGCCGCCGGGCGAGGCTGACCTCTCCGCATCCAGTCATTGGCCTGAGCCCCTGGTCGCCGCGCCGGTGCCGGGAGACCGTGGCCCCGTGCTGGTTCTGGTGGAATACCACATTCGCCACGGCGATCGAGAGGGCTTCCTGCGCGCACTGCAGGCGCTTGGCAATGAGCGCATGCGCGATGGCGCCTACAATTGCGGCGTCAGCGAAGACGCCGCCGATCCGCGGCGCATCGTGGAGTGGTTCTTCGTGGAATCCTGGGCGGAGCATTTGCGCCAGCACCAGCGCGTGTCCCGTGCCGACGCGGATCTACAAGACATCGTCCTGCGTTATCACACCGGGACCGCACCACCGAAGGTGAGTCATTTCCTCGCCCTGAAAGGCGCATGACGACGTCGATCAAGGGCCGCGCGCGCACGTCGCACCACCAGCGCGCTCCGACCTCGCTCACTCAGCGACTGGGCTTGTTGCTGGCCGACGAGGCCTGCTGCGGATGCTCTGCATTGACCTCGGCCACCTCGGCCGTACCGTCAAAGCCGCCGCCCAATGCCTCGATCAGACGCACGGAAATATCCGTCTGCTGGCTTTCCAGCAGGGCCAGCCTTTGCTGTGCCAGCAACAATTCCTGACGACTCGTCAGTGGCGTCAGCGGCCCCTTCAGGCCGCCACGGTACGCCTTGATCGCGTCATCCCAGCTCTTCTGCGCGTCTTCCTCCGCGCGCTTCTCCAGCACGATCTGGGCGCGCACCGAAGTCAGTGCGGACACCTGGTCGGATACGTCGTTCAAGGCGTTGACGAGCAGGCCGTTGTATCGCGCTACCAAGGCGTCATAGCCGGCATCGGCAGCCGCAAGCTGGGCGCGTCGGCGACCGCCATCAAAGAGTGGCAGGCTCAGCGCCGGACCAAAGGCGTAGGTTCGCGCAGGCAACTGGAACAGATTGGTGCTGCCACCGAGGGCAACAAAGCCGGCCATCGCGCTCAGGCTGATATTGGGCAGGAATTCGGTCTTGGTGGATTTGACATCTTTTCCGGCCGCCTCGACCTGCCAGCGTGCGGCGACGAGATCGGCGCGACGGCCGATCAGGTCCACCGGTAGCTTATCGGGCAAGACCGCGGGCCCGAGATCGACCAGATGCGGTCGATCGATGGCAAGCCCACGATCCGGCCCCTGCCCCAACAGGATCGAAAGACTGCTGCGTGCCGCATCGATGGCGCGTTCAGCAGCCACTTTCTGCTGCTCGGCACCGGCAACCTGGGCGTCGGCCAGATGCTGTTGTTGCCGCGCCTCAAGGCCACCGGCCACCAGGCGACGGGTCACGTCCAGTGCCTGGGTCGTGCGCTGCAACTCGGCCTCGGCAACATCCTTCTGGGCAAAGGCGTAGCCGAGCCGCACATAGGCGCGCGCCACATTGACGGAAAGCTGGATGCGCGCAGCATAGGCGTCGATTTGAGCGGCGCGACTTCGACCGAGGGCCGCTTCCCACGCGTCGCGCTTGCCGCCCCACAGATCAAGGTCCCACGAGAATCCGGCCGTAATCGACTTGCTCCAGCCAAACGTGCCCAGCACGTATGGCGGGTAGATCGGATTCTTGCTGGAAAGACGGGCGCCGGTGATCGAGGCATCCAGCTCTCCTTGCGGCTTGCGGCCGGCGTTGTAGCTATCTGCCACGGCTTGCGCCTGTCGGGCGCGCGCCTCGGCCTCATCCAGGCTGGGATTGTTCTTGAGTGCCTCATCGATCAGCGAGGTCAATTGAGGATCGCCAAAACCCACCCACCAGTCCTGCGCCGGCCACGCCGTTGCACTGAGCCTGACATCCGCGAGGCTGCGCTCGGACGCGAGCTTGTCTGATTCGGTCAGCGTACCGGTGGTATGCAGGCCACGACTGGTGGCACAGCCAGCTAGCGTGAGGCAAAGCGCCAAAGCGGTGGAAAGAACAGGTGAGCGCATGGGGAAGATCATCCGGGGAAGGAAAGCAACAGGGGCGCACGGCGAAGCCGCTCATTGCCAAGGTCGCGAAGCCGCGGGAGGCGACCGCTGCCGACGTGCTAGCCGGCGGCTTCGACGTCATGGCGAGTCGTCATGGTCGATCAACGCCAAATCTCGCTCAGCAAATACTAGGGACGCCCGAGTGTCGCAATTATATCGCCGACACTTGATGTATGCATCGCAAAAACGACATGCTTCGGGTAGCCGAGCCGCCAGGGTCGAAAACGCGGCGCGCAAGCGCATTCAAGCACCGCTACCTTGGTCGAATTGCATAGTCGCGCGTGATTGCGCTTGCCATGCACCTGGCGGTGCGAGTCGCGCCGCCTACGCTGGTAGCGCGAAGTCGAGGCTGGCCTGAACCGAGTAGCTCAGGTGCGCGGCATAACAACATCAATCGGAGTTTTACAACATGTCACGCGTTTCGCTCGCCACCATTGAGTCCACCGGCTCCAACTATCTTCACCACATCAAGGCGG
Source organism: Dyella sp. (assembly GCA_036495265.1). Taxonomy (GTDB): domain Bacteria; phylum Pseudomonadota; class Gammaproteobacteria; order Xanthomonadales; family Rhodanobacteraceae; genus Dyella. Next base: position 199 of record DASXND010000076.1, on the reverse strand, counting down.
GCCACTTCGCACTCGATACCGATGAGCCCACCCAGCTCGGCGGGCAAGGTGTCGGACCGGCGCCCTTCGACTATTACCTCGCCTCGCTCGCGGCGTGCACGGCTATCACGCTGCGCATGTACGCACAACGCAAGGGTTGGGAGCTGGGCCAATTTCGCGCCGAGCTTGAATTGACTCGTGACGATGAAGGGCGCATGCA
>DASXND010000075.1:0-9973 GCA_036495265.1 Dyella sp. | reverse complement strand
CTGCTGCACAAGCAGGACGAACTGGGCCAGATCGCCGTGGGCCGTCGGGCCGACGTCATCGCAGTGCCGGGTAATCCGCTGGACGACATCACGCTGATGCAGAAGGTCAGCTTTGTGATGAAGGATGGCGTGGTTTACAAGCAGGACGGCAAGAGCGAGATGTAACGCCGCCTTGGCTCCCTCTCCCCTCCGGGGAGAGGGCTGGGGTGAGGGGCCAATCTTGAGAAAGCGCCAGATTAAAGCGCGATCTTTTGAAACCTCACCGCGAGCACCCACCCCTCACCTCAATCGTCTCTCCCACGGGGACTACCTTCGGGTCGCCCGAAGGGGAGAGGAAGCTAAGCAGCTTGCCGCGCTGCCCAGTCCTTGAAGATCCTGTGGATTGCATCGAGCCCATCAATCAACGCCGCCGGTCCCGGCTGCAGAATGATCGGTGACTTGATCTCGTAGAGATCACCGTTGCGAACCGCTGGAATAGCATCCCAACCCGCTCGCGCGGCCACTCGCTCTGGACGGAAGCGTTTTCCGCACCAAGAGCCCAGGATGATATCCGGCGCCTGCCGCACGACCTCGCCCGCATCCGCCAGGATGCGGTGCTTGGCCAGTGACTCGCTGGACATCTGCGGGAATACGTCATCACCACCGGCGATGCGAACCAGCTCGGCCACCCAGCGGATGCCCGTGATCAGCGGCTCGTCCCATTCCTCGAAGTACACCTTCGGACGCCGCTTGAACTGCGACGCGGCGGCCTGCACCTGCGCGATGTGCCGCTCGGCCTGCTGCGCATAGGCCTCGGCCCGGTCGCCGGCTCCCACCATGGCGCCGAGACGCCGGATATAGGCAAGAATGCCGTCCACGCTGCGATGGTTGCTGATCCACACCTCTACGCCGGCCTTGATCAGGTCGCGCGCGATATCGGCCTGGATATCGGAAAAGCCGATCGCCAGATCCGGTTCCAATTTGAGGATCTCGGCGATCTTCGCACTGGTGAAGGCCGAGACCTTCGGCTTCTCCTTGCGCGCCCGCGGCGGTCGCACGGTGAAACCGGAAATGCCGACGATGCGATGTTCCTCACCGAGCGCATACAGCACCTCGGTCGGCTCCTCGGTCATGCAGACGATGCGTTGAGGGTAATGATCGGGCATGGCCCGGCCGCGGTTGGTTTCGGTCAAGAGTTCAATGTCCCAGCACGGTTACCGTGATCTTGCGCTGATGCGGATCAAGGCGGTGTTCCCAAAGAAAGATGCCCTGCCAGGTACCGAGCTGCAGCTTGCCCGCATGCACCGGCACCACCAGGCTGACACCGGTGAGGATGGCACGCACGTGGGCCGGCATATCGTCCGGCCCTTCTTCGTCGTGCCGGAAGATGGCGTCGCCATCGGGCACGGCGCGGGCCAGCCAGCGTTCCAGATCATCGCGTACGGTGGGGTCGGCGTTCTCGCTGATCAACAGCGAGCAACTGGTATGCAGGCTGAAGATGTTGGCAACGCCGGTGTGCACGCCACTGGCTGTCACCACGTCACCGACCTTGTCGGTGATCTCGGTGAAGCCGCGGCCGCGCGAGTGCACGACAAAGCCATTCTGGGCAACGTGATCGGCGGGCGCAGCGCGCATGCTTCATGTCTCCGAATGGCTTGGGGTACGCTCAAGGATAAAGCAGGCGATGGGTCCAGGTCTGGCCGTGGCGACTCCAGCGCACGCGATCGTGCAAGCGGAATTCCGCGCCGTACCAGAATTCCACCATGTCCGGTTCCACCACGAAGCCGCCCCAGTGCGGGGGGCGCGGCACGTCGCGGCCTTCGAATTCATGCTCGTAGCGCTTGAAGCGCTGCTCGAAGGTGTCGCGATCGGGCAGCGTCTGCGATTGCAACGAGGCCCAGGCGCCGAGCTGGCTGGCGCGCGGACGCGAGGCGAAGTAGGCATCCGACTCCTCCGCCAACACTTTGCGCGCCAGGCCTTCCACGCGTACCTGCACCACTTCGCGCAACTGCTTCCAGTGGAAGCACAGGGCGACCTGGGGATGCGCCTCGAGCTGGCTGCCCTTGTCGCTCTCGTAATTGGTATAGAAACGGAAGCCGCGCTCGTCCGCCCCCTTGAGCAGCACGATGCGCGAACTCACCCGTCCGGCCGCATCGACCGTCGCCAAATTCATGGCCGTGGGCTCGGAATCGCCTCCCGCCGCCGCCTCGTCCAACAGTTGCAGGAAGGTGTCTAGAATCTCTGATTTCAACATGGGGTCTTGAATCGTGGCCGCCGCGCGCCATCATGGCCGAATGTCACCAGATGCTAGCACGCAGAATTCGACCCTGGCGGGACACCTGCTCGACCAATACGCCGGTCGCATTGCCCGCACCCGCCGCCCTTACCTGCTCGGCCTGTCCGGCCTGCAGGGCAGCGGCAAGAGCACGCTCGCCCGGGAAATGAAGCTCCAGGCGGAATCACGCGGCTGGCCGACCGAAGTACTCTCGCTGGACGATTTCTATTACTCGCGCAGCGAACGGGAACTGCTGGCGCAACAGATCCACCCGTTGCTGCGCACCCGCGGCGTGCCTGGCACGCACGAGATCGAACTGCTGCTGTCAGTGTTGGCCGCCTTCCCACAGGCTTCCGAAAAACTGCCGGTGGACTACCCTCGTTTCGACAAGGGGCGTGACACGCGTGTTACACCTTCACGCTGGCCTCGCGTCACCCGGCCCCCCAGGCTCGTCATCCTGGAAGGCTGGGCGCTAGGCCTCCGTCCACAGCTTCTGACTGCACTGGAAGAGCCTATTAACAGCTTGGAGCGCGACGAAGATCCCGACGGCCGTTGGCGCCACTGGGTCAACAAGCAGCTGCGCGGCTACCAGCCGCTATGGCGCAAGCTGGACGCCCTGATCGTACTGCACGCACCCAACTGGGAAGTCGTCAGCAAGTGGCGCAGCGAGCAGGAGGAGGAATTGTTGGCGCGTAACGCTCCGCTGGCCATGGACGCCAAGGCGATGGTGCGCTTCCTCGCCCATTACGAACGCTTGAGCCGGCACGCCCTGGCCACCCTGCCCGCGCTGGCGGATACCTCGGTGGAGTACGACGACGACCGCCATGTCCTCGCTGTCAATCACAGCTGACCCCTGCGACTTTTCAGCCTAGCGGTTCCACCATCACGGCCGTGCCGTAGGCCAGCACTTCGGTCACGCCTTCGGCCACATCGTTGGCGTCGTAGCGCATCGCAATCACCGCGTTGGCGCCATGTTCGGCAGCGTGGCGCAGCATCAACTCGAAAGCCTCTTCGCGGGCGTGCTCGCACAGCTCCGTATAGATCGAGATATTGCCGCCCACGAGCGTCTGCAGCGCGGCGCCAAGATTGCCGATGACGCTGCGCGAACGCACGGTGATGCCGCGCACGACGCCCATCGGGCGGACGATGCGGTAGCCGGGCAGTTCGTGGCTGGTGCTGACCATGTGCGGCGAGATCTTGCTGGGCATGAAGGCTTTCTCCGGGGTTAAGGGTGCGTCACTTCAGATCGTCATCCAGGCGGCTTTCAACAGCCGCTTGGATGACACGTTTCAAGCTGCGCTTAGCGGGCAGGCCGCAGCAGGGCGGCATACCCCTCGCGCGCATCAGTCCATTGCGGCACGAACCCGCCAGCTCGCAAGCACGCATTGCTGAGGCGCTTGCTGCCCACACCTGGCGGCGCTGCCCCCTCGACCGGCGGTGGCGCGCCGATCAGGGCTGCCAAATGGTCGTACAACACATCCAGCGGCAACGGCGTGTCGTCGACGCCGAGGTAGAGCGGCAGCGGTGTGCGCAAGGCCAGAAGATGCGCGATGGCGGTCGCCGCATCATCAACGTGGATGCGATTGGCCCAGTGCTTCACTTCACGCGGCACGCGCACGGCACCGCTGCGCAAACGCTCGACCCATTGAAGTCGATCCGGCCCGTACAAGCCGGCAAGCCGCAACACGATCGACAACACCGGCTGCGCCGCCAGCCATTGCTCGGCCTCCAGCAGCACCCGGCCATTGAAGCCCGGCGGCTCCGGTGGCGTCTGCTCGTCCACCCACCCGTCGCCATGCTCGCCATACACCGCGCTGGATGACACGAACAGCGCGCGGTCAAGCGTGTCGCGATCGAGCGCCACCAAAAGATGGCGCAAGCCATCGACGAAGACCGCGCGATAAACGGCCGGATCACGTGCATCAGGCGTCGGCAGATAGACCAGCTGGGTGATCCCGGCGGGCAAGTCGCGCAGTGTCTCAGGCTGGGTGAGGTCACCCTGCAGCCAGCGGATACCGCTGCCATCAAGCGCGGGCAGCCGGCGGCGCAGCGCCCATACCTGGTCGCCGCGCGCCAGCAATTGCTTGGCCACGCGCAGGCCGACATCGCCGCAACCGGCAATCAGCACCCGCTGGCTCAAGCGCACCTCCGCGTTACCGCGAACCGCTTTGCGGTCCCACGCCTGTTAGCATTTGCGTATGAATCCATCGTGCAACCTGTTTATCGTCGGACCGACCGGCGCGGGCAAGACGTCCATTGGACGTCGGCTTGCCGAGCATTATGGTCTGAGCTTCGTCGATCTTGACCAGGAGATCGAGCGCCAGTGTGGCGTACCGGTGAGCATGGTGTTCGAGATCGAGGGCGAGGTCGGCTTCCGGCAGCGCGAAAGCCAGCTGCTCGACGAATGCAGCCGCCGGCGCGGCGTACTGCTGGCCACCGGCGCGGGCGCTGTACTGGACCCGGCGAACCGCCGGCTGCTGGCCGAGCGCGGATACGTGCTGTGGCTGCAAGCCACCCTCGCGCTGCAACTGGAACGCCTCTCGCAGGACCGGCAGCGGCCCCTGCTCGCTGGCGGCGATCGCGCCACGCGGCTGGAAGCCATGGCGCAGCAACGCACGCATCTCTATCAGGAAATCGCCGACCTGGTGATTCCTGGCGTACACGAACATGTCCAAGCTGCCAGCGCGCGCAGCATACTTTTGATTGACCCATCCTGGCATCGTCAGCACGCCGCATGAGCACACCTACCGACACCCACCTTCGCACCATCCACGTTGCGCTCGGCACGCGCAGTTATCCCGTATGGATCGGCCCGGGCCTGCTGGCTGACCACGCTCGCTGGCGGGCCACCTTGCGCGGACGCCACGCGCTGGTGATCAGCAACACGACCGTGGCACCGCTCTATCTCGATCGCGTGGCCGAAGGGCTGGATGGCCTGACTTGGTCATCGTTCCAGCTTGACGATGGCGAGGCGCACAAGACGTTTGCGAATGTCGGTCGCGCACTGGAGGCACTCGCCCAGCTGGGCGCCACGCGCGACGCCTGCGTGGTCGCGCTGGGCGGCGGCGTGGTGGGTGATCTGGCCGGCTTCAGTGCGGCCTGCTGGATGCGCGGCATCGACTTCATCCAGATGCCGACGACCCTGCTAGCCATGGTCGATTCATCGGTGGGCGGCAAGACCGGCGTCAATCTTCCCGCGGGCAAGAACCTGGTCGGCGCCTTTCACCAGCCACGCGCCGTGGTGGCCGACACCAGCACGCTGACTACGCTGCCGGATCGTGAATATCGCGCCGGTCTCGCCGAGGTCGTGAAAGGCGCCGCCATCGGCGACCCGGCTTTCTTCGCCTGGCTGGAGCAGCACGCCGCCGCGCTCAATGCGCGCGAACCGGCGCCACTGATCGATGCGATCGCGCGCAAGGTGAGCTACAAAGCGGGCGTCGTGGCGCGCGATGAAACCGAACAGGGCGAGCGTGCCCTGCTCAATCTCGGTCACACGTTCGGTCACGCGCTGGAGACCGCCGGCAAGTACAAGGTGTTGCTGCACGGCGAAGGCGTCGCTATCGGCATGCTGCTGGCGGCGCGGTTGTCTGAGCATCTAGGCATGAGCGAAGCGGCCGATACTGCACGCCTGCACCGACTGCTCGCCTCGCTGGGCATGCCCACCGCGATCCCGGCAGGCATGGATCCGGAGCAGTTGCTGGCCTTGATGCGGCTGGACAAGAAGAATTTGGCCGGCACCTTGCGCCTGATCCTGTGGCGGGGCATCGGCCGCGCGGAGATCGTCGGCGGCGTGGACGAAAGCGCCGTGTTGGCGGTGCTGGACATGGCGACGCGCTGACAGCTATCGGATCTCATGTAGGAGCCCACCTTGTAGGCGATCATGCGTAGCGGCGTCAGCGCTCGATTGGGTTTTCACTCGGGCCATCCCTGGCCCTCGCCCTGCCGGCAGCTGGCGCTGTGCAAACCGGCAATCCTGCCGGTTGGTCGCGCACAGGGTGCGCTCCTACATGTCGGAGCGCGACGGATCGCCACGCTCGCTACTACTTGTCCGGCCTTCTAGAATGCGGGCATTACGGCACCTTGCCGCTCCCACGCCCAGGTATCCATGCGTCTCTACCTGCAAGCCATGCCCGATGCCAGCCAGGCGCCGCGCTATGTCCAGATTGCGATCGAGCAGGACTTGCTCGGTGGCTGGACGCTTTATCGCGAATCCGGTGTCCAGGGTGGCAAGGCCACACTTAAGCGCGAGCAGTTCCTCGAACGCGACGACGCTATCGCCGCCTTCGAAAAGGCCCGCGATGTGCAGCTCAAACGCGGCTTCCGCGTGATGTTCAGCCAGGGGCTGGAAGGCCCGTACGGACACTGAAATGCTAGAAACCCTGAAAAACGACCGCTTCCTGCGCGCCCTGCGCCGTGAGGCCACCGACACTACGCCCATCTGGGTCATGCGCCAGGCCGGCCGTTACCTGCCCGAATACCGCGCCACCCGCGCCCGCGCCGGCAGCTTCATGGCGCTGGCGCAGAACCCGGAGCTGGCGTGCGAAGTAACGCTGCAGCCGCTGCAACGGTTCGAGCTGGACGCCGCCATCCTGTTCTCCGACATCCTCACCATCCCCGACGCGATGGGTCTTGGCCTGAACTTCGCCCACGGCGAAGGTCCGCAGTTCGCGCACCCCGTGCGCAGCAAGGCCGACATCGACAAGCTCGGCGTGCCGGATATGGAAGGCGAACTGCGCTATGTGATGGACGCTGTGCGGCTGATCCGTCGGGAGCTGCATGGTCGCGTGCCGCTGATCGGCTTCTCCGGTAGCCCGTGGACCTTGGCGTGCTACATGGTTGAGGGCCATGGTTCGCGCGATTTCGCCACGCTCAAGGCCATGTGCTGGAATGAACCGGCCCTGGCCCACCAGTTGCTCGACACGCTGGCGCAGTCCGTCGCCGCCTACCTGATTGCCCAGGCCGCCGCCGGCGCCCAGGCGCTGATGGTATTCGACACCTGGGGCGGCCTGCTGGGCCCGGCCGCGTTCCGCGAATTCTCCCTGCGCTATATGGCCCAGGTGATGGATGCGCTTAAGGCCGATCCCCACAGCCGCGAGCTGCCGGTGATCCTGTTCTCCAAGGGTGCCGGCCAGCACCTGTCCCAGCTGGCCGACACCGGCTGCGCCGGCCTGGGCGTGGACTGGACCATGGACTTGTCCGACGCCCGCCAGGCCGTTGCCGGCCGCGTGGCCCTGCAAGGCAATCTCGACCCCGCCGTACTGCGCGCCAGCCCTGAGATCATCCGCCGCGAGGCGCGCCGGGTGCTGGACAGCTACGGCAACCACCCCGGCCACGTCTTCAACCTCGGCCACGGCATCACCCCCGAGGTCGATCCCGAGCACGTCAAGGTGCTGGTGGACGAAGTCCACGCCTACGGCCGCACCCTGCGCGGCTAACCCGCCTTGCTCCCTCTCCCCCCCGGGGAGAGCGTTGGGGTGAGGGGCGGGTGCTTGCGGCAACCTCCATCCCCGTCATTCCAAAGGCCTCGGCCCCCTGCTTTTGGCACCCCAGCCCACCCACCCGTACAATCGACCCTTTCACGCCCATCCCCACGCGCCGACCCTGGCGCGCAATCGCGAGCCCCCGATGGAAAAGAGTTTCGAGCCCAGCCAGATCGAGTCGACGTGGTATAGCCGCTGGGAAGCCAGTGGCGACTTCAAGCCCTCCGGTCGTGGCGAGCCGTACTGCATCCTGCTGCCGCCGCCGAATGTCACCGGCACGCTGCATATGGGGCATGCGTTCCAGCAGACCGTGATGGATATGCTGATCCGCTACCAGCGCATGCGTGGCATGAACACGCTGTGGCAGGTGGGTACCGATCACGCCGGCATCGCCACGCAGAAGATCGTGGAAAACCAGCTCGCTAACGACGACAAGACCCGCCATGACCTGGGTCGCGAAGCCTTCATCGAGCGCGTGTGGAAGTGGAAGGAAGAATCGGGTTCCACCATCACCAACCAGATGCGCCGCATCGGTGCAGCCGCTGACTGGTCGCGCGAGCGCTTCACCATGGACGAAGGGCTCTCGGCCGCGGTGCGCAAGGTGTTCGTGGAGTGGTATCGCGCGGGCTTGATCTACCGCGGTAACCGCTTGGTCAACTGGGATCCGCTGCTGGGCACGGCGGTGTCCGATCTGGAAGTGAACAACGTGGAACGCGACGGCCATATGTGGTCGCTTCGCTATCCCACCGCGGACGGCAGCACCAGCCTGGTGGTTGCCACCACGCGTCCGGAAACCATGCTTGGCGACGTCGCCGTCGCCGTGCATCCGGAAGACGAGCGCTATGCGCATCTGATCGGCAAGTCGCTGACGTTGCCGCTGACCGGCCGCGAGATTCCGGTGATCGGCGACGACTACGTGGATCGCGAGTTCGGTACCGGCTGCGTGAAGATCACGCCGGCCCACGACTTCAACGATTACGCCATCGGCCAGCGCCATAACCTTGCCCCGATCAGCATCTTTACGCTCGACGCCAAGGTCAACGAAAACGCGCCGGCCAAGTACCAGGGCCTGGATCGCTTCGAGGCACGCAAACGCGTGCTGGCCGACCTGGAAGCCGAAGGTCTGCTGGTCGAGACCAAGCCGCACAAACTGCAGGTGCCGGTGAGCCAGCGCTCGGACGCGGTGATCGAGCCGATGCTGACCGACCAGTGGTTCCTCGACCTCACCACCGACGAGCTTCCGGAAGGTCGCGCCAAGCCGGCGGGTACCATCGGTGGCCGCAAGGCAATTACCGAACCCGCACTCGACGCGGTGCGTTCGGGCGAGATCAAGTTCGTGCCGGAAAACTGGAGCACCACGTATACGCAGTGGCTGGACAACATCCAGGACTGGTGCATCAGCCGCCAGCTGTGGTGGGGCCACCGCATTCCGGCGTGGTATGACGAAGCCGGCAACATCTTCGTGGGTGAAGACGAAGCCGATGCCCGCGCGCACGGCACCGTCGCTCCCGTCGGCGCCCTGCGTCAGGACGATGACGTGCTCGACACCTGGTTCAGCTCGGCGCTGTGGCCGTTCTCCACGCTCGGCTGGCCGGAGAATGGCCCAGTGAAGAACGAGCGCGGCGAGATCGTGGCTGACTGGCAGCAGGACCAGATCTTCCTGCCCAGCGCGGTGCTGGTCACCGGCTTCGACATCATCTTCTTCTGGGTCGCCCGCATGGTGATGGCGACCAAGTACTTCACTGGGCGAGTGCCGTTCCGCGAGGTCTACATCAACGCCATCGTGCGTGACGCGGAAGGCCAGAAGATGTCCAAGTCCAAGGGCAATACGCTGGACCCGCTCGACCTTATCGACGGCATCGAACTGGAACAGCTGGTGGAGAAATCCACCAAGTCGCTGCTGATTCCACAGGTGCGTGAAAAGGTCGAGAAGCGCATCCGCAAGGATTACCCGAACGGCATTCCCGCGATCGGCACCGATGCGCTGCGTTTCACCTTCGCCGCGCTGGCCAGCTACAGCCGGACCATCAATTTCGACATCAAGCGCGCGGAAGGCTACAAGGCGTTCTGCAACAAGCTGTGGAATGCCGCGCGCTTCGTGCTGATGAACATGCCCGAAGGCGAACTGCCGGCACCCGCCGGCGCACCGGCGACGGAAGCGGAGCGCTGGATTCTTACGCGCCTCAAGCAGACCTTGCTCGATGTGGAGCAGCATTTCGCCAGTTACCGCTTCGACCTG
>DASXND010000074.1:0-8788 GCA_036495265.1 Dyella sp. | reverse complement strand
GAGATCACCTTGAGTCCGCCAATACCCACCAACTGGGTCAGGATCATGTCCTGCATGCCGCTGGCAAAATACGCGTTGCCCTGGTCGGTACTGAGATTCTCGAACGGCAACACCGCGACGGACTTCAAATCGGCCACCGGCGCCGTGTCCGCAGGGTGACGTGCGAATTGGTGCCAGCCGAGTAGTACGGCTGCCACCACGAAAAGGCTCGTCATCACGACGACGAGTCGCTTTTTGAGCCGACCTGTCTTGCCAGGCCGCGAGGGCGTTGCCGGACTCGCGGCCGTCGCGGCCGGTGGCGCGGGGCCATGGCTGGTGAGGGCCGCTACGAAAGCAAGTTCCGTGGCCGGTGATGCGCTGTCCGCCATCAACTCCTCACGCGACGCGGCGGATCGCACATCGGCATCGAGGCGAAAGCCGATGCCATGCACGGTATGCAGATAGTGGTTTTCTTCACCGCTCTCGCCGAGCGCATGACGCAACATCGCGATGACGCGACTGAGTACGCCAGGCGTGACGTGGGTATGCCCCCACACCTCGTCCAGAATCTCGTCGCGGCTCAGTACACGGCCGGGATCGCGTGCCAACAGGACGAGTACGGCGAAGGCCTTGCGCTCGAGCCCGACCTCCTCGCCATCGACAAACAGGCGATGACCCAGGGTGTCGATCTCGACCGCACCGAATGCAATCCACGCAGCAGAGGCGGACTCTGCAGCCATTGGTTGGACCTCCATCGCCGCTCCGGTTCCCGTTCAGGTTACACCAAGTGTGTCGCAAGCCTCGGTGTGGCCCAGGTGTGGATTCCGTTGTTGACTGAACAGCATTCCAGTGCCCTCTGAACCACGCGCCGGCGTTGCCCATCTTCACGCTGGCTGCACAAACATCGGTGGCGTCCGCTATGGGTTAAAGCGGACAACCCAGCCTGCTGGCCTCCGGCGCCTTCGGCACCGCTGCGCTTACATGCTCGGCGCATCGCTGCCGTCGGACCATTTGCGGGCAGGCATCATGAACACGTTTACCGGCTCAGGTGAGCCACGAAACTGGGGGTTCAACATGACGGGAGAGCCTGCCTGATCGGCACCCCAATCCACCTGGGTCGCCGTATAAAACATCAGGTGTGGAATCCAGTGGCCTGCCTGGTCGTCCAGATACCCTTGCTTGGACATCATGTAAGACATGGCCCCAGGCTCCAGGGGCGGCAGTTGCCTGGCGGCGAGCGCGGCCTCGATGTCCTTTTTGATGTCTTCTCTGGATTGCCCGGCCAGCACCAAGGTGGTCCTTTTGTACGTCATGGGCAGGATCGATCTGGCCGCCTCGGGATTGAAGCAGATCGGCCCACGTAATTTCGGATTCCAAAACTGGGGAGCATCGAATGGAGACATCCATCCCCGCTCAACGACACACACAAAGCCGTTCTTGCCTTCGACGGCTGTTACATAGCCGTGCGGTTCGAGGACCAGGACGGTGGCACCGTCGGAAATCGCCGCAGGCGCAGCGCTTCGCGCCAACGCTATTTCCGCGGCACGGTTGGGCATCAGGTATTCGGAAAGCGGAGCCATGCGCGGGTAACTTGGCCGCGCCTGTTCAGTCGCGGCGACTGCCCCGACAAGCAACGAGGCGAGCACATATATCGTGACCAAGTCGCTGAAAGTACGGGCTTTTCTCTTCATCTCCTTGCTCCCTTATGCCGTTCCCATGCAAGGTGTTTGAGGCGCGCTCAAGCCGCTGGGCCTGACGGTGCGCCCGGCTCAACTAGAGCCCTCCATAGGAACGACGAACTTGAGACTGGCAAATCGACATCCCTCCTCCGCCGCACCGACGTCACATGAGGGAGATGCGAAGAAACAGAGCCGGTTGACCTATTTCTGCCCAGTTGGAAGCACCGACATCGGTTCCTCCGGAGCTGCCCTAACGGCCTCGCAAACAAAACCGCCCGGCAATCACTTGCCGGGCGATTCCCAATTGGGGTGGCGTCTTGCGGTCTTGCTCAATGTGTCCGCTGCCCCTCCCAGTTTCGCTACGTTACTTGCTGGGGCTCGCCGTGGCGCCGGGCTCAGCTATGGTCAGTTCCACACGGCGATTCTGCGCCTTGCCTTCCGGTGTATCGTTGGACGCCACCGGATTGGACTCGCCGAAACCGTGGGCCGATACCATTTCGGGCCTGACACCCTGCGAGATCATGAACTGCATGACGTTGTCAGCCCGTTTTTGCGACAGGATGAGATTGGTCGAGACGCCCTGACTCGCCAGTTGCGCACCGATCGGCGTGCTGTCGGTGTAGCCGTTCACCATGATCCTGTTTCTCTGATGAGGCGCCAGGATCCCGGCTATCTTGGCTATGCTCGTCCTGGCTTCAGGCGACATTTCCCAACCGCCTGAGGGAAACAGCAACTGGCTGTTGACCGAAACCTTGATCGCGTTTTGCATCCGCGTGATATGCACGTCGCGGGAATTGATCTCGGTGCCCATGGTCTGGTTCAGTTGCTGATACTGCGCCTCGAGCTCAGCATTCCTTTGCTGTGATTCATCGTATTTCTGCTGCGACACGCAGCCCGCCATAAGCAGCGCTGCACCTAATACGCACACTGTCGAAAGTTTCGTCATTGGGCTTCCCCTCTCACCGAGAAGTTGTGCGGTTGCGATCTTGGCCCCTGAAGAAAATTGCCGTTTGTGACAAGGATCTTCGCCGACACTTTGTGAACAAAACAAAAAGAAATTGCGGGGGGAGAGGGAGGGGTGGATATTCAGGTGATCCTTGCCACCGGCTCCAGGGGCTTGATTTGTGCGTCCCCGCAAAACGCAAACAAAAAGAGGAACCCTCTCGGATTCCTCTCTTAGCCCCATTCGATCAATGGGTTACGAATTGGTGGGCGGTACAAGGATCGAACTTGTGACCCCTACCATGTCAAGGTAGTGCTCTACCGCTGAGCTAACCGCCCGGTTCTCGAACGGCGTACCGTGCGAGCCGCGCAGTATACGTGAGCGAAATCACCTCGACAACCACCCCGCAAAACGGCATCTCAGCGCAGGGCGCGCTCGCGCAAGTGGTGGATCTGGTCGCGCAGCCGGGCCGCATCCTCGAACTCCAGGTTCTCGGCGTGCTTGTACATCTGCGCCTCCAGTTTCTTGATCATGACCGAGGCCTGGTCGGCGCTGAGCGCGGCGTAGTCGGCGCCCTGCTCGGCCACCGCGCGGCGCTCGCCACGACTGCCGCGACCACGGCTGGCACCCTCGCTGCGGGCGCCCTCCATGATGTCGGAGATGCGGCGCACCACCGATTGCGGCGTGATGCCGTGCGTTTCGTTATAAGCCTGCTGCTTCTCGCGGCGACGGGCGGTCTCTTCCATCGCCGCGTTCATCGAGCGGGTGATCACATCGGCGTAGAGGATGGCCTTGCCGCGCAAATTGCGCGCCGCGCGGCCGATGGTCTGGATCAATGATCCGGTAGAGCGCAGGAAACCCTCTTTGTCGGCGTCGAGTATCGCCACCAGCGAAACCTCGGGCATGTCCAGGCCTTCGCGCAGCAGGTTGATGCCCACCAGCACGTCGAATTCGCCCAGTCGCAGGTCGCGGATGATCTCCACGCGCTCCACCGTTTCGATATCCGAATGCAGGTAGCGCACCTTGACGCCATGCTCGCCGAGGTACTCGGTGAGATTCTCGGCCATGCGCTTGGTCAGCGTCGTCACCAGCACGCGGTCGCCCATGGCCACGCGCTTGTGCACCTCGCCGAGCAGGTCGTCGACCTGGGTTCGTACGGGACGCACCTCCACTTCCGGATCGATCAGACCGGTCGGGCGCACCACCAGCTCGACGATGGCGTCCTGTGATTTCTGCAATTCGTACTCGCGCGGCGTGGCCGAAACATAGATGGAGCGTGGCGCGCGCTGCTCCCATTCCTCGAAGCGCAACGGACGGTTGTCCATAGCCGAAGGCAGGCGGAAGCCGAACTCCACCAAGGTCTCCTTGCGCGAGCGGTCGCCCTTGTACATGGCGCCCAGCTGCGGAATGGTGACGTGGGATTCGTCCACCACCAGCAACGCGTCTGCCGGCAGGTAGTCGAACAAGGTCGGCGGTGGCTCGCCAGCGCCACGCCGCGTCAGGTGGCGCGAGTAGTTCTCGATGCCTTGGCAGTAGCCGACCTCGGCCATCATCTCCAGGTCGAAGCGCGTGCGCTGATCGAGGCGCTGCGCCTCCACCAGCTTGTTGTCCTTGTACAGCTGTTCGAGCCGCTCTTTCAGCTCGACCTTGATGGTCTCGACCGCGTTGAGCACGCTCTCGCGCGTACTCGCGTAATGCGTACGTGGGTACACCGTATAGCGCGGCACCTTGCGGATGGTTTCGCCCGTCAGCGGATCGAACAGCGACATGTTTTCCACTTCGCCGTCGAACAACTCAATGCGCAGCGCCTCGGTTTCCGATTCGGCCGGAAACACATCGATCACTTCACCACGCACACGATAGGTGCCGCGGCGTAATTCCAGTTCGTTGCGCGTGTATTGCAGCTCGGTAAGCTGGCGAATCAATGCACGCTGATCGATGTGCTCACCGCGCGCCAGGATCAAGCGCAGCGACAGATAGTCTTCCGGGTCGCCCAGGCCGTAGATGGCTGATACCGTCGCAACGATCAACGAATCCTTACGCGACAACAGCGCTTTCGTCGCCGCCAGTCGCATCTGCTCGATATGCTCGTTGATCGAGGCATCCTTCTCGATGAAGGTATCCGATGCCACCACGTAAGCTTCTGGCTGGTAGTAGTCGTAATAGCTGACGAAATATTCCACCGCATTGTGCGGGAAGAATTCCTTGAACTCGCCATACAACTGCGCTGCCAGCGTCTTGTTCGGCGCGAGCACGATGGTGGGCCGCTGTACCTTCTCAATCACCTTGGCGATCGTGAAGGTCTTGCCCGAGCCGGTGACACCCAGCAGCGTCTGCGACGCGAGACCCGCCTCGAAGCCCTCGGCCAGTGAACGGATAGCCGCGGGTTGATCGCCCGATGGCTTGTAAGGGGATACGAGTTCAAAGCGGTCAGTCATGGCGGTCTACATGAGGTCGCAGGGGGACATTTTAAATTGCCCCTACTGACAGGGCTTGTCAGCAGGCAATGACGCCAGGATCGCCATGGCGATGACTGCAACCGCCCTACGGGCTTGCGTAGCCTATTCCACCCGGCAGCCCAGGAAGCGGCGTCCCATGAATCAGCATCGGCTGCCCGCCTACCGGCACCAGGGAGGATTCACGCTCTTCGAGCAAATCCTGGCCGGCATGATCACGATCACGCTGGCCTGCATGGCCGCGCCCGCCATGGCCCATCTACTGAGTCGGAGCCGCCTGCAAGCAGCACAGCTGGACCTGGTCTCGGCCCTGCATCACACGCGGGCGCTGGCGGCAACCACGGGGCGCCGCACCATGCTCTGCCCTACTCGCGACGGCCAGCGATGCGTCAGTGATCAGCACTGGGAGGGTGGCTGGCTCATCGGCCACTACCGCACAGGTCAATCCGACCTGCTGCATGGCAAGCCATTGCTCACGGGGCCGAGCCACGAGCAAGTCACTATCCTCAGCACGGCCGGGCGCCCTCGCGTGCGCTTCCAGAGCGACGGCAGTGCCGGAGGAAGTACCGTCACGTTCACACTTTGCCTGCGTGGCCGCGCTGACGGCGCGCTCAGCGTCGCCGTCTCAAATTCAGGTCGAATCAGAAACGCTGAGGTCAAGCCGGATAATGTCCGCGACTGCGCCAAAGCCGGCTAGACACTGCTGCCGCGCTGCGCAAACACCAAAAAACAAGGCCCTGCATCGCTGCAAGGCCTCGTCGAATATGGCGCCCGAAGCTGGACTCGAACCAGCGACCCCCTGATTAACAGTCAAGTGCTCTAACCAGCTGAGCTATTCGGGCGGGGTGAGCTAGATAGTTTGAATATCCAGCCCCGAGCTGTCAAGACTTTCAGGCCACTTGAGTGCCCTCAGTGGGCCGGCTCGCTGGTAAGCACCCGGTAGCACGGAACATAGGCGGTGCCGCCCGGCAGCTTCATGCGGTTCTGGGAGACGAACGCCTTCAGGAGCTCGTCCAGGGTGTGCATGATGTCGTTGTCGCCGTCGATCTCAAACGGGCCGCGCTGCTCGATGGCCAGCACGCCCTCTTCCTTCACATTGCCGGCGACGATGCCGGAAAAAGCTCGGCGCAAGTCCGCGGCCAGCTCGTGGCGCGGACGATCGCGACGAATCGCGAGCGCGCGCATGGCCTCGTGCGTCGGGCGGAACGGCAGCTGGAACGCGTACGGAATATTCAACGTCCAGTTGAAGAAGAACGCGTCCTTGTTGTCCAGTCGGTGATTGCGCACCTTGTCGATGCCCCGGACCATCGCGCGGGCCACGGCGGCCGGGTCGTCGACAATGATCTGGTAGTGCTGCGCCACGCTGTCGCCCAGCGTCAGACGCAAGAAGCGATCGATCTGCTCGAAGTAGGCGGCCGAGTGCTTGGGACCGGTGAGGATCAGCGGGAACGGCACACCCGCATTGTCCGGATGCAACAGGATGCCGAGCAGGTAAAGAATTTCCTCAGCCGTACCGACGCCACCCGGGAAAACGATGATGCCGTGGCCCATGCGCACGAAGGCCTCGAGGCGCTTCTCTATGTCCGGCATGATCACCAGGTGATTCACGATCGGATTGGGCGATTCGGCGGCGATGATGCCCGGCTCGGTGATGCCGATATAGCGGTTGTTGCGGCGACGCTGCTTGGCGTGGGCGATGGTGGCGCCCTTCATCGGCCCCTTCATCGCGCCCGGGCCGCAACCTGTGCAGATATCCAGGGAGCGCAGGCCGAGCTGATAGCCCACCTGCTTGGTGTATTCGTATTCGTCGCGCGAGATCGAATGGCCGCCCCAGCACACCACCAGGTTGGGATCAATCTGCGGCTTGAGAATGCGCGCATTGCGCAGGATCTCGAACACCACGTGGGTCAGGCCGACGCTGTCGTCCAGGTCGAAATTCCCCTGCGCCATCTGCGTCGACACATAGACGATGTCACGCATCACGGCGACCAGCAGTTCGTTGATGCCGCGGATGATCTGGCCATCGACAAACGCCTGGGCCGGCGCGTGGGTCAGCTCGATCTTGATGCCGCGATCCTGCTGCAGCACCTGGATGTCGAAGTCGGGAAACTGCTCGAGGATGGTGCGCGGATCATCGCTCATGCTGCCCGACGTCAGCACCGCCAGCGCGCAGCGGCGCAGCAAGGCGTGCAAGCCCGAACCACTGGCATCGCGCAAACGCGCGACCTCGTTGCGGGAAAGAATATCCAGGCCACCGGCGGGCGAAATGCGCGCGCTGACGGTGGCGGCTCGACCGGCCTTGCTGGCTTTCATGTCATTCATTGAAGCAATCTCCTAACCGCGTCCTCGCGGCTCGTACGTCCGCAGGAACATGGCGGGCCGTCTAGCTTCCCGCGCCAGGCATGGCAGGGTCAAGCCAGAGAAGGCCTGAATGACTCTTTGATCGTCATCCCAGCGAAAGCTGGGATCCAGTGTCTTTGCAAGGTACTGAAGGCACTGGATGCCAGCTTTCGCTGGAATGACGGCTTATTCAGACCTTCCCTGGAAAGAAACGCCGCGATTGATTTACGCGAGACACGCGTCGAAAATTTGCTGAAAATAGAGGAGAACGCCGTGGCCTGGCTGGCCGACACCGTACTCGCGGTGCACGCATTGCTCGTGCTGTTCATCGTTGGCGGACTAGCGGCGATATGGGTCGGCGCGGGCGTCGGTTGGCAGTGGGTCGGCAATCGGCGCTTTCGCTTGGTCCACTTATGCGCCATCGGCGTGGTGGCGGCGCTGGCGCTACTAGGCATAGCCTGCCCATTGACCGTGCTGGAGGACTGGCTGCGTACCGGTGCCGTCGGCGCAGAAGGCTTTGTACAGCATTGGGTGAGCCGTCTGCTCTATTACGACTTGCCGTCCTGGGTGTTTACGCTCGCCTATGCGCTCTTCGCCTTGCTCGTACTGCTGGCCTGGCGCCTGGTTCCACCGCGGCGACGCAGATAACCGGAGTCTCAGCCACGACGTTCCGGAAACCGGACCGCATCGTGCGAAACGGGCAATGCGTGTTGTGGTCTTGGCGTCCCCGCGCGGGGACGCCAAGACTTCATCAGGCCTTAGAACGCGTACTTCAGCGTCAACAGGACCGACCAGCGCTGGGCCAGGTCGTCGTTGTTGTTGATATAAGTCGGCACCGGCAGCGGCTGGTAGCCATTGCCCTGGTTGTAGGTCGTGCAGGACGCCTTGCCGCCGCAATCGATGTTGTAGATGTACTTGCCGGTCTTCGGATCGACGCCAGCATAGTCAGCCAATGCACGACCGCCAGGGAAGTTCACGCGCTTCTCGATGCCCCAATGCTTGTTGAGCATGTTGGTGAAGTTGTACACGTCGAAGCGGATGATGCCCTTGTTGCCCTTGAAGATGCCCGGGATTTCCTGGCTGAAGCTCAGGTCGATCTGGTTGATCCAGCCGGCGCGATCATCATTGCGCTTGGCCACTTCACCCTGATGATCCTTCAGGTAGTCGTTCTTCTGGATATAGTCCCAGAACTGCTGGATCAGCTTCTGATCGGTACCCGTGCGGAATTGGACCTCGCCCGGACGCGGGATGTAGACCAGGTCGTTGGTGTAGCCGTCACCGTTGGCGTCATTGCCAAATGTCCAGCTGTACGGGGAAGCCGAGTGGCCGTCGTAGAAGATGCTGGCGCTGGTGTTGTAGTCACCCCAGAAACGATGCTGCCAGTTCAGCGA
>DASXND010000073.1:0-14977 GCA_036495265.1 Dyella sp. | reverse complement strand
TTGCGATGAAAGCCTGTAAACGATTCGTCGCGAAGCATCGGCCCATCGTCTCAGTGACCCGCACTCGCACCCTGGACGTAAGCGTCACCCGGGTCGAGATCCCTTGACTACTATACGGTTGAAGGGGCCAAAAGGGGGCGGCTACTCCTCTAGGGATGCGGACGGACAGAGCCGGTGACGCCTGCGCAGAGTTAATCAGAGCATCCCCGGCACCCTGATAAGCTCGCCTCAGCGATGCGATGACCCGGGCCCTTTGAAACGTGGCAACGGATACTGTCTTCGACTTCCACTCCGTATGGCCCATGCTCGTGCTCATGGCGGGAGTATTGAGCATCGCATCCACCGGAATATTCCGACGCCTTGATGCGGCCCCGGGACGGACAATGCGCCGCGACGTCACCCTCGACGGCTTGCGCTCTTTCCTGGCGCTGGCGGTGGTCTTCAACCATATGTCGATGCGCCGCGCTGCTGGTGCGAGCGGCGCCGTGCAGCTGCCGACGTCCCACGTGTATTTCTATCTCGGCAGTCTCGGTGTATCGATTTTCTTCATGATTACCGGCTACCTGTTCTGGGGACGATTGCTGGATACGTCAGGTCGCCCGGGATGGCTGAAGCTCTATACGCACCGATTCTTTCGTATCGTCCCGCTGTATTGGTTCCTGATGGTTGCCTACTTCGCGATCGTGTTCTATCGCGCGGGCTTCAACTCGCCCGTGCCGATCACGGAGGCGATGGGGCAGGCCATGAAGTGGTTGGCCTTCGGCGCCTATCCATATCCGCCACGGTTCCTGGGCGACGCGCGCAGCATGCTCGTCGTGGGAATGACCTGGACCTTGTTTTTTGAGTGGGTGTTCTATGCCTCGTTGCTGGCCCTGTCCGTCATGGCGAAAACCCGCTGGTCCGGGGTTATCGTCGTCAGTGCACTGATTTTGACGCTGTACGCAAGCTCAGGTCTTGCAGGGCAGACGGTCTATTACGTCGCATTTTTCCTGTGTGGAATGACCGCCGCTTCGGTCGCGAGGCAGTTGCCCCAGTGGCATGGGGATGGAATCATTCGTTCAAGCATCGCCCTGTGTTTGTTGATCGGGGCCATAGCGCTTAGCCCGACGGCGTACTCCCTGGCCGGCGTGTGTCTGCTCGGCCTGTTCTTCCTGCTCATTGCTTCGGGAACATCGATTTTTGGTCTGCTCCTGACGCGAGGTGCCGTGCGCCTCGGGCATGCGAGTTATAGCCTCTACTTGCTGCATGGCCTCACGCTGTCGCTCATTTTCGCGCCATCTGTTCTGGGCACGTACGCCATGTCGTCGCCGCTGCATTTTTGGATCGTCGCGGCGCTGACGATGGTCGTTCTGGCCTCGGTGGCAGCCATTTCGTATCTGCTGATTGAGAAACGAGGCATTGCTATCGGCCACAAGCTCTTGGCCAGGACGCAGCCGGTAGCGCTGGAGCTCGGTCGCACCGACAGCGCGACAAAAGCGCCTCAGTAAAGCCCGGACCCAGGGACGCCATCGGCGTACCACGTCGGCATGCGCGTCTGGGTCGATTATCCCCAGGTGCCTGGCGGGAAAAGGGGCGGGGCTCGCTTTGGAACCGATATCGACCGATCGGCACGGGTGATATGCCCACCATCTCGAAATCGTTTGCAACCAAAAGGCGCCATCCGGGCACACACGTCACAGCGCGGCCGCACGGGGTCCTTGTGTGCTGCCGCCGGAGCGGGTCGTGGACGGACGATCTCGTTCGGCATGGGCTGGACGGGATCGGACGCGATCGTCGTGGCAGGATGCTGGATCTTGGTGCGGGCTGGGAGACGCACTGCCGATTCAGGGGTACGGAACCGACGGGCGGTTTCAGACGATAGGGGTAGAGGGTTCGCGCTAGCCAAGGGGCTCCAAGCTATGCGTTTATTTTCGTTGTTTTTTGCGGCCTTGCTGAGCCTGATGCTGGTCGCCGGCGGTATGTTGCTGAGCCCACATAGCGCACAGGCGCAACAAGCGGCTGCAAGCACGGCCCCCCCCGCCGATGCCGGGCACAGCGCTTCCAGCGGACTCAGCCAGGGCGATATCGCGAGAATGCTGCCGGCCACCGACATGGGGGCCAACGCGGCACGGCAGAACGATCCACACCTTCCGCCGGTCAGCAACAGCCTGGCCACGCCGTTCGATGCCGCCTCGATTCCGGTCAACCCGCTGGCACCGAACGCCGACGCCGTGGGCGCGAAGACCTGTGTGGCCTGCCACGCGCAGGAAAACCTGCAAGCCTCACATAGCCTGCACGTCATCGCGTTCCGCGCCGGCGCGGCGAACAGTGGTCCGCAGGCCGCCTGCGAAAGCTGCCACGGCCCCGGTTCTGAGCACGCCAAGAGTCCCACCGCGCCGGGTTCGATCATCGCGTTCACTCACGATGCGAAGACACCGCCACGCGTCCAGGCCGGCGTGTGTCTGGGCTGTCATGCCGGCGGCGCACGGCAGCACTGGAACGGTTCGATCCATGAGAACCGCGGACTGTCCTGCACCGATTGCCACAACCCGATGGCACGGCTGTCGCCGGAAGGCCTGCTGGCGCAATCGTCGATCAACGAGGTCTGCGCGACGTGCCACCAGGACATTCGCGCCAAGTTCAACCGTCGCTCGCACATGCCCTTGCCGGAAGGGCAAATGGCCTGCACCGACTGCCACAACCCGCACGGCAGCATCACCAAGCCGCTGCTGAAGACCGATACGGTCAACGAAACCTGCTACACCTGCCACGCCGAGAAGCGCGGGCCGTTCCTGTTCGAGCACGCGCCGGTGCGCGAGAACTGCCTCAACTGTCACGACGTGCACGGCTCCAACCAGCAAACCCTGCTGGTCGCACCGATTCCGATGCTGTGTCAGCAGTGTCACACCATGACGCTGCATCCGAACGATTTGCAGACCCCGGCCGGACTCGGCAACGGCCCGCATCCGGACGAGCGGATCATCGGGCGCGGCTGCCTGACCTGCCATAGCAATATCCACGGCTCGAACAATCCTTCCGGACCGAAGTTCCACGAGTGACGGAGGCGGACGATGCTTGCGCTGAAGGAAAATCGCACGACGCCGACAGTCCTGACTCTGAGCCTGCTGCTGGGATTGTTCGGCATGCAGGACGCGCTGGCGGGTGATACCAGCGACACGATGCGTGTGGGCGACATGCAGTTTGGCAATGCACTCGATCCGCTTGGCTGGGCACCGATGCTGCAACCGGCCGATCCCGACGGCATGTCGTATTTGCACGCCGGCATGCTGCGCACGCCCACCGGCGTGTTGTATCCGTATCCGCCCATGGTCAACGCGGGCAAGCCGCTGGGCCAGGGCGATTGGCTCTATAACGGCGAGATCGAATTCGGCTACCTCCATGTCGGCGGTGATCGCAACGCGGAGTATTTTCGCCAGTACGCCGACTGGCGCAGCGGAGCCGTTCTGGGCCTGCTCGCACTCGACTTCCAGAATCCGAAGACCGGCGAATATGTCGAATTGCGAGGCAGCCACCTCAGCGCCGACGATCAGTTTTATCGCTTGCGCGCCGGCCAGTACGGCAGCTATCTGATCGAGGCCTTCTACCGCGACATGCCACATACCGTGTCGACCAACGCCTACCCGATCTGGAATGGTGTCGGCAGCACCCATTTGACCTTGCCCCCGTCGCTGGTCCCCGGTGGAAGCACGCCGGCGCAGGTGGCGGCTGTGTCGGCTGCCACGCCGGAGCACACCATCGGGCTCACCCGCACGCGCGAAGGGCTCAGCTACGAGGGCGTGGTGTATCAAAACTGGATCGCTTCTGCCGGCATCACCAACGAAAAGCGCACGGGCACCCGTCTATGGGGCGGCCCGATGTACTTCAACTACCCGTTCGCCGACAACGGCGGCATTCTGGAAACGGTGCGGCCCATCGATTTTCGCACCACCGACATCAACCTCAGTGTGCGCAACGTCGGCAAGGTCTGGCACTTCCTGGCGACCTACAACGGCTCGTTCTTCCGCAATCACAAGGACTACCTGGACTTCCAGAGCCCGTTTGCCTTGTCCAACGTGGTCGGCGTGCCGCAGGTCGCCAATATCAATACCGGCCAATTTTCGCTGGAGCCGAACAACGACTACCACAATGTGCGACTGGACTTGTCGCGCGAGCTGAAGTGGAACGGCCAGTTGACCATGGCTGGCGCGTGGGGAACGATGCGTCAGAACGATTCGTTGCTGCCGCCGACGAACTGCACCGGCACCGGTGGCGTCTACATTGGGCCGACGGCCGACTACACCTTCCAGTGCGCGAACTGGAACACCCCGGCGGCGCTGTCGGAGAGCAGCGCGCATGCGCGGATCGACACCGGCCTGCTCGACGCACGGGCGACCTTTCATCCCACGCAAGCGTTCGGCTGGCATGCCGGCTTGCGCTGGTATCGCGAGGACGACAAGACCCGCTATCTCGCCTATAACCCGCTTACCGGCCAGTACGGTTTCATCTCCGAAAACGGTTCGCAAGGCAGCGTGGTACCGGGCGGGACCGGCATCTTCGATCCGACCAACCCCTTGTACGCGTCGAGCAGCGTCCCCGTGCGCAACATACCGATCAGCTATACCGACTCGGTGCTCGAGCTGGGCGCCGATTGGCAGCTTAGCCACAAGACCTCGCTCGGCCTCACCTACACCTTCGACCGCAACGAGCCGAAGTATCGCGAGCGCAGTCGCGTCGACGACCAACGCCTCAAGATCGACTGGGTCAGTCGCGATGTCGTCGGTGCCACCATACGATTGAGCTGGGAATATGCCAGGCGCGATGGCGACAAGTACAACTACGATTCGTACGTGCAGTTCTACTCCCAGTCGCTTCCCGGCTTCGTCACGCCGTCCATTGGCTTGCCGGCTTACACCGTTGCCGACATGCGCATGTACGATCTGTCCAATCGCACTGAAAGCAAGGCACGCCTGATCGTCACCCATCCATGGGGTGAGTCGGCCACGGTCTCGGCCACGTTCTACGGCAATCGTGACAACTACGATGCGCTGATCGGCCGGCAGAGCACCAGTACGACCGGCGCCACCCTGCAGTGGGATTGGCAGCCGACCCCGGCAACCACCATGAACGTCTCTCTCGGGGTCGAAGGCTCGCGCATGGGCATCTCCAACGTCAACGATGCGGACTCTGCCGACAATGGCAATATCTACGGGCGTATCGGCCAATCCAACCCTAACCTCGGTGGGCCGTTTTATCCCTATGCGAATCAGTGGTGGGAGTACGACAGCGAAACCAATCGCAACGCGGGGCTCACCTTCAGTCACGATTTTGGTCGAGCGCGTGCCGACCTCAGCTACAACTATACCGGCTCGTTCGGTCATGTCGGCTACAACTACGCCACCATCGGCGCGCTGGCCTACCGTGATGCCGCCGGCGTGGCTGCAGCCGCCAGCGGCTTTCCCGAAAACAAGTACAGCACCAATACGCTCGACCTGGGCCTGAGCTTTCGCGTCACCAGCAACGTCGGCGTGCGCCTGTATGGCCGCTACGAAACCGGTGCATTCAGTGATTGGCATTATTTGGGGCTGAACAACACGCTCGTCTATGACCACCGCCTCTATACCGACAAGGGCGGCCAGCTGCATTACAACGCGAGCCTGGTCGGCGTCATGTTGAACCTGAAGTTGTAGGAGCCGTGATGACGTATCGCACTAGTCTCCTGTGGGTTTGCTTGGCGATGTCCACCGTCGTAGTCGACGTCGCGGCAGAGCCGCCAGCGGCCAGCACCTCCGCCGCGCCGCCCAGCGCGCAGGACCTGCGTCGCATGCGCCCGATCAGTGGCGACGCCAAGGCCGGTGCCGGCAAGACCGCGGTGTGCCTGGCCTGTCATGGCCCGCAGGGCGTGGCGATCGCACCGAACTTTCCTAATCTGGCCGGGCAATCGGCAAGCTATCTCTATGTACAGTTGAAGGAATTCCACGATGGCCAGCGCAAGGATCCGGTGATGACCGGCCAGGCCGCGGCGTTGAGTGATGAGGACATGCGCAACCTGGCCAGCTACTACGCCTCGCTGCCGCCGAAGCCGGCGGGGCAGGCCGATGCCAGCTCGCGCGGGGCGCAGTTGTATCTGGACGGCGATCCCGCGCGAGGCATTCCACCCTGCCAGGCTTGCCACGGACCGGCAGGCCTCGGCCCGCAGCCGTATCCAAGCAGTGCGCCACAACCACCATGGGCCACGTTTCCGCATCTGCGTGGCCAGTCCGGCCTGTACCTGACCAAGCAACTGGGCGACTTCAAGCGCGGTACGCGCGCGGGCAACAGCAATGCGAAGGTGATGCACGGCGTGGCGCAGACGCTGAGTGATGACGACATACAGGCGCTGTCGGCTTACCTCAGCACCTTGTGATGTCGGTCGCCGAATCGGCGCAGGCCGGCCTATCTGCCGCACGTCGGCATGGGGCTGAGTTGGCCGGGCCATCGGTCGATCCCACAGCCAGAGCGGAGCTGACGTCCGGGGCCCCAGTTCGATGCAACCTTTCGCCGGCCAGGCGGCACCCAATGAAAAGTTAGTCACGTTCAAGATCCGCAGCCTGGCCTGGAATATGGAAATCGAACGAGTCCAATTGCAGATGCATGGCGATAATCGCGGCATGCTCATTGCATTGGAAAAGGATCGCAACGTGCCGTTTGAAATCCGGCGCGTGTACTACTTGTTCTCCACCAAATGCGATGTGCATCGAGGCATGCATGCGCATCGCAACCTCAATCAGTTGGCCGTGTCGGTGCGTGGCTCAGTCACCTTTCTGTTGGACGATGGCGAAGGTCCGCGCAAGGTTGTGCTCAACGATCCGTCGCAGGGCTTGCTGTTGCGCCGCATGGTATGGCGCGAAATGTACGATTTTAGCGAGGACTGCGTGCTGATGGTCCTGGCGGACCAGTTCTACGATCCCGCGGACTACATTACGGATTACGATGCTTTCATGCGCGAAGTGCGTGGCGACACGTACATGGGAGACGTACCAGCATGCCAAGGCCGCTAGTGATTATCGGGGCGGGCGAGTTCGCACAGATTGCCTGCGAATATTTCGAGCACGATAGCGGTTACGACGTCGTCGCCTTCAGCGTCGAGCAAAAGTACCTCACCCAGCCAACCATCGCCGATCGGCCGGTGGTGGCTTACGAGGACCTGGAGACACTTTACTCGCCGGCGGACTACGAGGTCTTTGTTGCCATACCGGCCAGCCAGCTAAACCGGCTGCGAGCGCGTTTCTATCTGGATGCGAAAGGTAAAGGCTATCGGTTCGCCACCTATGTCAGCACGCGGGCCTTTGTCTGGCGCAATGCGCAGATTGGTGAGAACAGCTTCATCTTCGAAAATAACGTCATCCAACCCTTTGTCCGCATCGGCAATAACTGCGTCCTATGGAGCGGTAACCATGTGGGTCACCGCACGGTCGTGCAGGACAACGTATTCGTGGCATCGCATGCCGTAATTTCTGGCTATTGCGATATCGGCGACAGCAGCTTTATCGGGGTCAATACCACTTTCAACGATCACATAAAGGTTGCCAACGACAACGTAATCGGTGCCGGCGCGCTGGTAACGCGCGACACGGAGCCTGGCCGTGTCTACGTCGGATCGCCCGCGCACGCGGTGCCCGATCGCTCCAGCTTCGATGTGAGGTTATGAGAGGTAATGTTTGACTGGACCAAGAAGGGACTGGTGTTCGACACCGCCCAGCGCAGCGTGGGTGGCTGGATGCGTCATTCGGCACTCACGCCGACCCCTTACCGCATCAATGATCACTTGATACGCGTCTACGCGGGATTTCGCGACGACGAGGGCATCAGCAGAATCGGTTACGTGGACGTTCGCGCCGACGATCCGTCGTCGGTGGTCCGTGTGAGTCCCGAACCGGTCATCGACATCGGCAGGGACGGGTGCTTCGATGACAACGGCATGATTCTTGGCGATATCGTCGACGCGCCGGATGGCCTGTACATGTTTTATGTCGGCTTCCAGCGCGTGGCCAAGGCCAAGTTCCTGGCATTCACCGGTCTGGCCGTGTCCCGCGACGGCGGCGAACGCTTTGAACGGACCCAGGAAACGCCGATTCTCGATCGAGCCCAAGGACGGAGCACCATCGCTGCGGTTCATTCGGTCATTCGCGAAGGAGATCGTTGGCGCCTGTGGTATGCGGTGGGCGACGACTGGGAATACATCGATGGACAACCGTTTCCGCGCTACCACATTCGCTACGTGGAGACGAACGACCTTGGCGCGATCCCGCGGGAGGACCAGGTGTGCCTGCAGCCCCACGGGAGTGAATACCGCATCGGCCGGCCACGCGTCTATCGCATGGACGCTGGTTACGTCATGTACTTCACGCGGGGCAATGTCACGGGCGAGTATTTTCCGGGGCTCGCATACAGCCCGGATGGCATTCACTGGGAGCGTCACGATGAGGCGCTTGGCCTTTCGTTGTCACCCAGCGGATGGGACTCGAGGGTCATCTGCTACCCGGCGCTGATTCGGCAGCGTGACAAACTCCTGATGTTCTACAACGGCAATGACATGGGGATCGATGGCTTCGGGGTTGCCGAAGCGCTACAGACGCAAGTCGACGGTGGCCTGCATGCTTGCGGTTAGGCCCTACGATCGGTCGGACGCGAGTGCCTGGGACGCGGTGGTCGAGCAGTCGAGGAACGGCGTGTTCTTGCATCGGCGAGATTATATGGACTACCACGCCGACCGCTTTGACGACCGTTCCCTCATCGTCGAACGTAACGGCGTGCCGGTGGCGATCTTTCCCGCCAATGTCCAGGGTAAGACAGTGTTGAGCCATGGCGGCCTTACTTATGCCGGCCTCATTAGCACGCATGCGTTGCGTGCGGAATCGACGCTTGCTGTGTTCGAGTTGATCGGCGAGGCCTATCGCGCGTTTGGCGTGGAGAAGGTCATCTACAAGGCCGTGCCGCACATATTCCACGCGTACCCTGCCGAGGAGGATCTTTATGCCCTGCATCGGCTCGGCGCGCGCCTGAAACGGCGCGACATCTCATCGGTCATTGCATTGAAGGAATCGTTTTGCTTCACCGACGGGCGTCGCCGCGCCGTTAACAATGCACGGAAGGCCGGCCTGCAAATCCAGCCAGGCACGGACCTGGCAGGCTTCCATACTCTGCTTGCCGAGGTGCTGCGCAACCATGGCGCCGCGCCGACGCATAGCCTGGACGAGCTTCGCTTGTTGCAGGCGCGCTTTCCGCAGCAAATCGTGCTCTACGACGCGCGCCGTGACGGTGGCCTGCTGGCCGGCGCCATCGTCTACGACTTTGGCCGTGGGGTGCACACCCAGTACCTGGCGGCATCGGACGAGGGCAGGCGCGTGAATGCGCTCAATCTCTTGTTGGCCGAGCTAATCGAGCGCTACGGCGACCGACATTACTTCTCCTTTGGCATTTCCACCGAACAGGAAGGAAGGGCGTTGAATGGTGGTCTGATCTCGCAGAAGGAGTATTTCGGGGCGCGCGGCGTGGTGCACGACTTCTACGAATGGGCACTCTGATGAATGTCCCATTTTTCAATGCGGGGGAGTCGAATGCGCGTTATGCCGACGAGCTGAAGGCGGCCGCGGCGCGCGTGATCGATTCGGGTTGGTACATCCTTGGCGAGGAAGTGGCGGCCTTCGAGCAGGAGTTCGCCGCGTACTGCGGCGTCCGTCATGCCGTGGGCGTGGGTAGTGGCCTGGATGCGTTGTCGCTGATCCTGCGCGGTTACAAGGAGCTCGGCACCCTGCAGGAGGGTGACGAGATCATCGTGCCAGGCAATACCTTCATCGCCAGCTTTCTCGCCATCACCGAAAACCGGCTTGTGCCGGTTCCGGTGGAGCCCGACGCCGCGACGTTCAACATCGATCCGGTTCGCCTGAAAGAAGCCATTGGCCCGCGTACGCGCGCCATCATGGCGGTGCACCTGTATGGCCAGGTGGCCGACATGGCCGCGTTAGCCGACGTGGCAAGGCAACACGGCTTGCTGTTGATCGAGGACGCGGCGCAGGCGCACGGCGCGACGCGGGAGGGACGCAAGGCGGGTGCCTTCGGGGATGCCGCCGGCTTCAGCTTCTTTCCTACCAAGAATCTCGGGGCCTTGGGCGATGCAGGCGCCGTGGTCACCGACGACGCCGCACTCGCCGCGCAGGTGGCGGCACTGCGCAATTATGGCTCCGACGTGAAGTATCACCATCCGTTTCGTGGCGTGAATTCGCGACTGGACGAGATGCAGGCCGCCATGCTTCGCGTGAAGTTGAAGTATCTCGATGAGGACGTTCAGAGGCGCCGCCAGGTGGCCCGACGCTATCGCGATGCAATCCGACAGCCCGACATCCTGCTTCCGGCGGTGGCGCACGAAGAACAGCATGCCTGGCATCTTTTCGTCGTCCGTAGCGGCCATCGCGATGCCCTCCAGCAGCATTTGCAGGGCTGTGGGATCCAGAGCCAGGTGCACTATCCGGTGCCCCCGCACCGGCAGCCGGCCTACGCGATGTTGCAAGGTGCACATTTGCCGCTGACGGACCGACTGCATCGCGAAGTTCTCAGTCTACCGATGGGGCCGACCTTGCCGGGCGACGCGGTGGAACAGGTGATCCAGGCTTGCCAGGCCTTCGGGTGCTCGCCATGAACATCGCGCGCGCCAGTTTCTATTCCGCCGCCGCCACCGGCGCGCGCCTGCTTGCCGGCCTGGTCGTGATCAAGCTGGTGGCTTCGTTCACGGGCCCGGAGGGGGTCGGCAAGCTGGGTCAGTTCATGAGCCTCATGTCGCTGCTCGCGGTTTTTGCCGGAGGCGGCATTGGGGCCGGCCTGGTCAAATACATCGCGGAATACCGTGACGATGCGCAACGCCTGGCGCGCCTGCTCGGGGCTGCCCTCTGGTATGTGCTCGGCGCCTCGCTGGTGATCGGCGCCGCCACCTTGGTCTTCAGCTCGCAAGTGGCGCAGTGGTTGCTGGGTGATGCCCGCTATGCACCCTTGATCCGGGTGCTGGCCGTCGCCCAGCTAGGCATCGCACTGGCTAACTACATTCTTGCCGTGATCAATGGCTTCATGGACGTGCGCCGTCTCGCTCTCGTGCAGATTGCCGGGTCCGTGCTCAATATCGCCATGGTGGCGTGGTTTTCAAGCTGGCTGCATCTGCAAGGGGCGCTGCTGGCCCTGGTGCTTGGCCAGACCCTGTGGCTGGCGGTCGGTCTGCCGACGTGGTGGCGCAGTCCGTATTTCAATCGCAGCATGCTGAAGGTGCGCTTTGATCGTGAAATGGTCGCGCGGCTGGCGGCATTCTCGACCATGACGCTCACCTCTGCCTTGCTTCCGCCGCTGGTCAATATCGCGGTCCGCGACCATCTCGTCGGTGAGTTCGGTTGGCGGCAAGTGGGCTACTGGCAGGCCGTGAGCAAGGTGTCTGACGCCTACCTGCTCTTCATCACCTCCGCCATCAACATCTACTACCTGCCGAAGCTCGCGTCGATCAACGACCGCGCATCCCTGCTGCTCGAGCTGCGCCAGGCCTACCGCTTCCTGCTGCCGCTGGTGATGGGCCTGGCGCTGGCCGTTTACCTCATGCGGAGCTGGGTGACGCTGGTGCTCTTCAGCGGCGAGTTCTCGCAGGCGAACGGGTTATACGGTCCGCAACTGGTGGGCGACGTCATCAAGATCGCTTCCTTCGTACTGTCCTATCTCATGCTGGCCAAGGCCATGACGCGGCTATTCATCATCTCCGAGTGCGTGTTTGCGGCAAGTTACCTCGTGCTGGTCTATGCGTTCACCGCGCATTTCGGCCTAGTGGGTGCAATTTACGCGTTCTCGACGAATTATTTCCTCTATCTCATCTTCAATATCGTGGTCGCGCGCCGCTATCTCGGAGGGCTGGGGCAATGGTCGGCGGACTATCGATGAGGAGGTCGGCGGCGCCCTTGGTCTCGGTGCTGATACCCGCGTTCAATCATGAGCGCTTCGTGGAGCGCTGTCTGGATAGCGTGCTTGAAGATCCGTATGAAGCCAAGGAACTGGTCATCATCGATGACGGATCGACGGACGGCACGGGCGAGCGGATCAGCGAGTGGGTCAGCCGACATCGCGACGAGATACCTATCGAATACGTGCGCCGCGACAATCGAGGCATCGCAGTGACCATGAACGAGCTGGCCGCGCGCGCTCATGGCGAGTTTCTGCGGCTCGGTGCCAGTGACGACTACCTGCTACCCGGCGGACTCGATGCGCAGGTGGACTACCTGCTGGAGCATCCGCGCAAGTGGGCCGTGATCGGTGACTCGGTCGTGGTCGATCAGGAGGGCAAGAAGCTCTTCGACAGTGGCATGTGCGATTTGCACCATGCCAAGAAAGGCCTGTATCAGTCCGACGAAGGCATCCGCCGGGCCGTTATCAGCCACTGGGCCATCGGAGGTCCGGTGGCGCTGATTCGCAAGCGCTCCCTGGAAACCGTGGCGGGCTGGAACGAGAGCTTGCGGATCGACGATTGGGATTTCTTCCTCCGCCTGGCATCGCATGATGCGATCGGGTTTATCGACGTCTGTGTCTGCGCCTACCGCCTCCACAGTGCGAACCTGAGCAGGACGCGCGACACCAAGGCGCGGATCCTCAACCTGCTCGAGTCGCGTAGCGTTGCCATGCGCCGGGAATGCCTGTTCAGGGACCCGTATCGCAGCTTGCTCAGGGCGCAGTCGCACTTTATCGGCGCCAAGATTTCGTTCCTTCAGCGGCGCCTCTGGCCGCTCACGATTCACCTCCTCGTTTATCTGTCACTCGCCATGGCGACCAGGATCAAATTGCGGGCGGCCTTGCATCTGGCGGAAGGGGCATGAGGAGAGTCCTGCGCCTTCCGTCGATCTATCTGTGCCTGCCCATGTTGTTGACCTGCGGGCTGACCTTGCTCACGTACAAGCTTCCCTCCGGCTACCTGGAAGGCATCCTCCTGCTCGTGGTGATTTCCGTGGTCATCATGCTGTTCGATGTGGCCTCTGGATTGAGACTGCCGGGGCCGAGTCTGTTTCGTGCGAGGAATTACCTGGGAACGCGCGAATCCTTCGTTGCGCTCGGCTTTGCTGCTTTCATCATCTTGTTTTGCGTGCTCGACCTGGTGCTATTCCCGATTCCATTGATCGATGCTCCGGCGTCTTACGCCCAGATGGAGGGTGGACGGCTGCATGTGCGGCATATATCCGATATGTGCTGGGCGCTTCCTCCGATCGGCCTGCTGTGCACCCGGAGCAAGCGACTGCGCGGCGCACTCATATTCATTGGGTTTGCCTTTCCGGTGCTGGTGATTGACCGGAACAGGATTTTTGCCGCGCTATTCGCGACGGCGCTGGTGATCGTATTCCGCAGGGATGAGGCCAAACGCTTGCCGTGGATGACCGTTAGTCTACTTGCGGTCATCGGCGGTACGGTCTTCTCCGTGCTTGGCATTCTCCGGTCCGGGACGCTGGACACGGTCGCGCTGCCGTTTAGTGACCTGTATCGCGCGATGCCGGTGGGCGTCCAGTGGCTACTGCTCTATGCGACTGCGGGGCCGTACAACTTCGCTTCCATGTTGGCCAAGCACTATTCGAACGCGAGCTTCCTCATCAACCAGCTCGTGCCCATGAGCGGTTCGATCGCCACGGCCGGAACGGACATTCCGCTTGATGCATCGAACATCAACGTCGGCTCGGAATTCCTGCCGTTCCTGCTCGCCCTCGGCCCACTGGGCGCCATGATGTCCATCGTGCTGCTTTATGTCCTGCAGCGCTGGAGTGTGCGTCGCCTGTATCCAGGGGTTTCGCTGTTCTCGCTGCTGATCTTTCTGCGCATGTCCTATGTCTGTCTGATGTCGCCGTTCGCGCCGCAAGCATTCACCTGGACGAACGCCGGTTTCATCGTCATTTGCCTCGTGCTTCAGGCCTTGGTGGGGCTGCTCCCGAACCGGCGGGTGCCAGGGTTCGGCCCGAACGTCGCCGTGTTGCAGGCGGATGCGCGAAAACTCTCATCCTGATCCCTTGAAAGAGCCCTAATGCCATGGAAAGAGACGAAATCTATCTGGTCGATATGTGGCGAATCGTCGTCCGCGAGTGGAAGTGGTTCCTGCTCATGGTGGTGCTGGTTTTGGCAGCCACCTACGCCTTTACGCATGTGGCAAGGCGCCAGTGGGAAGCGACCGCGTGGATACAAATCGCACAAGTCGGCCAGGTCCCGCAGGGGCAGGACCCGAAGGTTGAGCCGCTGCAGCGGGTGGCCGAGCGGTTGCAGACGAAGGCATTCCAGGACGAGGTCGTGCAAAGTCTCGGCCTGCCGCTCGATTCGCGCGAGGCCGGGCTGTATCGGAAAAGTCTGAAAGTCGATCAGTTGCAATATGCGGGTGCACTGGTCCGCTTGACCGTGCGCGCGGACTCCGCGCAGCAGGCTCGCCAGTTCGCCGAAGCCACGGTTGCCCAGCTGCGTGTCGTTCACCAAGGTCTTGAGGCGACCACACTGGCGTTGGCGCGTGCGCGTCTGGACGAAGTGCAGGCTGATCTAAAGGACGCGCTGGCCGAGCGGGATCGGCTGTTGCAGACCGCGGGCACGGGAGATGCCGGTGACAAGAGCGGGCAGGCTTCGTCGCTCGCTGGCGTGCTGGTCGCCAGCAGGGGCGAGGAAATCCGCAACCTGCAGACGACACGGAGTGATCTCCTCACCCGACTCAGCGCCAGCTATACGTACGAGACCTCGTTGCTGTGGCCGGTC
This sequence comes from Dyella sp., assembly GCA_036495265.1. GTDB lineage: Bacteria > Pseudomonadota > Gammaproteobacteria > Xanthomonadales > Rhodanobacteraceae > Dyella. The sequence continues at coordinate 229 of DASXND010000073.1, read as the reverse complement.
TATGTTCCCGAGGGACAGGTTTTCCCCAATGCGGTCTTGTTCTGGGGTGTGGGCATCCTGGCGGCACTGGGTCTCGGGACTTTCGCAGCTGTGGTGAGAAATGCGCTTCGTCGCCGCGTCTAGAACGGTGCCGCGCGTGCCATGACATTCAACCAAACCCGTTCACATCGGCACTCACGTTCAGATAAACAGAGCAGGGCGTCGGAGCGCGTATGGATATGAGTGGACA
>DASXND010000072.1:0-3471 GCA_036495265.1 Dyella sp. | reverse complement strand
ATGGCCGAACTCGGCGACCAGGTGCCGCTCAACGTGCTGGTGCACAACCGGCATGTCGACCGCTTCAACCGTCTGCTGGGCGAAGCAGGCGAGCAGCGCCTTCGGCTGATCCAGGTCAGCGATCTCGACACCGCCTTGATGATGGATCTTGCTCAGCGCATCGACCGTGGCGAATGGCTGGCAATCGCCGGCGATCGCGTGCCCGTGCATGGCGGGCGCTGCGTCACCGTCGATTTCCTGGGTCATCCCGCGCCGTTCCCGCAAGGCCCCTGGTTGATGGCCGGGTTGCTGCGTTGTCCGGTCAATCTGATTTGCTGCCTGAAGGTGGATGGGCGTTACCGCATCCACCTGGAACGCTACATCGAGGCGCCGACCTGGCAACGTGGTCAACGCGACGAGGCGATCCTCGCCTGGGTGCAAGGCTATGCCGAACGGCTGGCCCGGCGCTGCCTGGAAGCGCCGCTGCAATGGTTCAACTTCTATCCCTACTGGCAGACACCGCATGCGGAGACCGACGATGCGCACTAGAGGCGTGCTGGGCACGGAGATCGAGGTGCGGGTGCCGTTCTTCGACGTCGACTCGATGGACGTGGTCTGGCATGGCCATTACGTGAAGTACCTGGAAATGGCACGTTGCGCGCTGCTGGACGAGATCGGCCACAACTACATGCAAATGAAGGCCGCCGGCTACGTATGGCCGGTGATCGATGTGCAACTGCGCTATGTACGCGCGGCACGCTTCGGCCAACGGCTGACGGTGCGCGCCGAACTGGTCGAGTGGCGTAACCGGCTCAAGCTGCATTACCTGTTGAGCGACGCGCAGACCGGCGAGCGGGTTACCCGCGCCAGTACCGTCCAGGTCGCCGTGACCACCGCCGGTGAGATGCAGTTGCTGTCGCCGCGCGTCTTCACCGATATCGTCGAGCGCCGCCTGGCCATGCTTGGCTCCGATCCCATCCCCTTGTCGACGGCTACGGCCGATCACGCTGCGCAGGCCATCCACGCATGAATTACGCCAGCCCCACGTATGTGGAAGAAACCCGTCTCGGCTTTCAGTTCCTGCGCACGCGGACCTGGCAGCACCATGTGCTGCGCGTGGCGATCAACGATCTCAAACGCCTGACCGGCGAGCCGTTGCCGCACGGCGGCACCCTGCTCGACGTCGGCTGCGGCCAGGGACGCTCATTCCGCCTGCTGCGCGACGCCTTCGGGCCTGACCGCCTGATCGGACTGGACGCCGATCCGCTCAGCCTTGAGCTGGCGCACGCGGAGGCGCAGCGCGAAGGCATCGAGGCGACCCTGCTTGCCGCCGATTGCGCACACATCCAGTTGCCCGACGCCAGCGCCGATATCGTGTTCTGCCACCAGACCTTTCATCATCTGGTGGAGCAGGAGCGCGCGCTCGCCGAATTCTGGCGCGTGTTGAAGCCGGGCGGCCTGCTGCTGTTCGCCGAATCGACCAAGGCTTACATCGACACCTGGGTGATCCGCTGGTTCTTCCGCCATCCGATGGAGGTGCAAAAGAGCGCGGACGAATACCTCGCCATGTTGCGTGCGCAAGGCTTTGCCTTCGAGCCGCAGCACGTCTCCCTGCCCTATCTGTGGTGGAGCCGCTCGCACGATTTCGGCTTGCTCGAACGTTGGGGCCTGCGGGCGCCACCGCCGCCGGGGCAGCGCGAGGAAACCCTGATCAACGTGGCGGCGCGCAAGCCGCTCGCGAGCGCATGAAGACCTATCTCAACGAACTCGGCGTGGTTTGTACGCTCGGTGCCGGCAAGGCTGCCGTTGCCGAAGCGTTGTTTGCCGGCGACGACAGCGGTATCCGTCCCCATGCGGGCCGGCTACCCAGGGGCAGTCTGCCGCTGGCCGCTGCCTACATCGAATTGCCTGCCATCCCGGACGCCCTGGCCGGTGCTCGCGATAATCGCAACAACCGCCTGCTGCTGGCCGCCGCGCGGGAGATCGAGGCGCCGATTCGCGCCGCCATCGCCCGTTACGGCAGCGAACGCATCGGCATCATCATTGGCACCAGCACGACCGGCATCGATGAAGCCTGCCATGGCATCGCCGGCTATCGCCGCGACGGTGCCTGGCCAGCGGACTATCGTTACGCCCACCAGGAACTGGGCGCGCCAGCCGAATCTCTCGCTGAATGGCTGGATGTGGCCGGGCCCTGCTACGGCATCTCCACCGCCTGCACCTCAGGCGCTCGCGCGCTGCTGAGCGCGCGACGACTGTTGCGCCTGGGCCTGTGTGACGCCGTGCTGTGCGGCGGTGCCGATACCCTGGCAGGCCTGCCGATCAACGGCTTTCATGCACTCGAAGCCTTGGACGTTACGCGCTGCCAGCCGTTCTCGCGCAACCGGCGCGGCATCAATATCGGCGAGGCGGCCGCGCTGTTCCTGGTCACGCGCGAGCCCGGCCCGGTCGAGCTCCAGGGCGGCGGTGCCAGCAGCGACGCGTACCACATGTCCTCGCCGGATCCTCAGGGCCTGGGAGCACAGCAAGCCATGCAGGACGCCCTGCGTGACGCCGGCCTCGACGCTGGCCAGATCGACTACCTCAACCTGCATGGCACGGCGACCGAGCATAACGATGCGATGGAAAGCCAGGCCGTGGCGGCGGTATTCGCAGCGGGCGTGCCCTGTTCGTCCACCAAGTCGATGACCGGGCATACGCTGGGTGCCGCAGGCGCCCTGGAAGCCGCGTTCTGCTGGCTGAGCCTGAGCGACGCACGCGCCGAGCGGCGCCTGCCGCCCCACGTATGGGACGGCGAGGCGGATCCGGCCCTGCCGGCCCTGGCTTTTACCGGCGTTGGCGACCATCTGCCTGCCAGCGGCAAGCGCCACCTGATGAGCAATGCCTTTGCGTTCGGCGGCAATAATGCGTGCCTGATCCTGGGGGACGCGACGTGAGCCCGTGGTCGATCGCCGAAGTACTGCCGCATACCGATGCCATGATCCTGCTCGATCACATCGTTGCATGCGAGGCCGAGCGGATTGCCTGCACCCGCCGGGTGCGCGCTGGCGAATCCTTCGTGGCCGACGATGGCAGCCTACCCGCCTGGGCCGGACTTGAGCTGATGGCCCAGGCCGTCGCCGCCTGGGCCGGCTGGCATGCGTTGGCCGCCGGCGAGCCGATTCGCCTCGGCTTCCTGCTCGGCACGCGGTACTACCATGCGACGGCCGACGCGTTTTCCGCGGGCAGCGAACTGCGCATTGAAGCCGTGCGTCACTTCCATGATGACGAAGGCATGGGCGTATTCGCTTGCCGCATCGACGCGCCGGGCGTGCACGCCGAGGCGCGGCTCACCGTTTTCAGTCCACCGGTTGCAGAGGAACTCCCGCATGTCTGAGACCATCCTGGTCACTGGCTCCAGCCGCGGCATCGGCCGCGCCATTGCCTTGCGCCTGGCTGCGGCCGGCTACGACCTGGTGCTGCATTGCCGCTCCCGCCGCGATGAAGCGGAAA
>DASXND010000071.1:0-11408 GCA_036495265.1 Dyella sp. | reverse complement strand
CCGTCTGGATGAGGCGCTGACGCTTGATCCTCACCTGAAGCCAACGGGAAACCAGGCCTTGCGCCAGCAGTTGCTGGCCTCGTATCACGAGCGCGCCGTGGTGCTTTATCGTGACCAGAAGTTGGACCAGGCGATTGCCTTGTGGGACCGCGTCCTGGCCATCGATCCCGGCTACGAGCGAGCAGTGATTTATCGCGCGCGGGCCGTGGATCTGCAGCACCGGCTCAACCAGATGTGAAGGGCTGGGATGACGACAAGTCCAAACCTTCCCTAGCGATCTAGGCCGACCTGTCAGTGCGTGTTGGTGTCGGCATCACCAGCGTGGGCTGCGACGTGGCTTCCGCACTCGCCCGCGGCAGTTTGGTCTCGGGCGTCTGGCGCGCTTGTAGCGCGCTGCTCATCATATTGAAGGCCGCAAACAGCCGTCCGAGTTCATCGCGGCGCACGAGCCGGATGCGATAGCTGTAATCGCCACCGGCAACGCGCAACAACGCGTCGCCAAGCAAGCCAAGCAGGGCCAGAGGACGGCGGAACAGCCAATAGGCGGCACCGATCATGGCGGTCAGCGTGACCACGAGCACGGCGACAATCACCCAGAACGTCGTGTGCTGTGCGGCGACCAGGGGGGCATTGCTCACGCCGAGCCGCAATTCGCCGATGGCCTTGGATTGATAGCGAATGGGGACATCGAACAGCAGCATCTCATGGTCTTGCGCGCCATCGACGACCTGGCCGAGGTAGCTATCGACGCCATTGGCCAGTGTCCGACGATGGGTTTCGTCGAGATGGGCCAGGCCGTGTCCGACATCCGTTGGCAAGGTGCTCGCAACCACGTAGCCCTCGCGATTGGCGATGGCGAGGTAGTGGATCTGCTGGTTGTGTGCGATGTCTTGCACCAGTGCGCGGGTGGCCGCGTCGTCCCCAAGCAGCAGATTCTCAGCTGATTCGCTAGCCACCATTCGCCCCAACGAGCTTCCAAAATCGGTGGCGAGACCGGTCACGGCGGTGTTCTGCTTGGCATAGATCGCGGCCAGCCCCAGTAGCAGCACCAGGCACAGGATGGCGCCCAGTGCGCTGATCCAACGCAGCCGTAGGGAGATGATGCGGGTGGCTAGTGGCGTTTCGTGCGAGCGTTCGTACTCGCGACGTGCCAAGCGAAGATCGTCAATGACCTCGGCGCCGGTCTGGTAGCGAGCGTCGGGCGTGGGTGCCAACAAAGTGCGCACGATGCTGACCAGGATCGATGGCGTGGCCGGATCCAGCGGAGCGATGGCTGGACGGGGTTGGCGCAGGCGTTCCCTGGTCAGGCGCTTCAGGTCGCTCGTTTCCGCCCAGGGCAGCTTGCCGGTAATCAACCAGCACAGCACCACACCCAGCGAGAACAGGTCGCTGCGTGCGTCGGCCTGCTCCCCACGCAAGCGCTCAGGGGCCATGTAGGCCGGTGTGCCGCCGATCTCCTTGCCTTCGCCGTGTTCGATGCCCTGCGTTGAAAGACGCTCGGCGATGCCAAAGTCGCTGAGCTTGGCGTAATGCCAATCCTCGGCGAGCATGATGTTCTCGGGCTTTACGTCGTGATGGATGACGCCCTGGCCGTGCGCATAGTCGAGCGCTGCCGCTATCTGCGTCGCCAACTCGATGGTCACGGCCAGGGACGGTAGCCCGTCTCGCGCGACCCGGCTGGTCAGCGTTTCGCCCGAAAGTCGCTCCATGGCGATGTACTTGCGGCCGTCCTCGGTCTCGCCGGTATCGAAGATCGTGACGATGTTCGGATGCACCAGGTGCCCCGACGCACGGGCTTCCAGCACGAATCTGTCCCGGTTGCCCGGATCGGCAGCCATGGTGCGATGGAGGCATTTGATCGCCACCGGCCGGTCGATGCCGGGATCGAAGCCGGCGTAAACGACGGCCATGGCACCTTTGCCAAGGACGCCGTCGATGCGATAGCGGCCGATGCTGCGTGGCGCGGGACGCTCGCTCATGCCTGCGCGGTCACATCAGCCACCAGGCCAGCGCGGCCAGCCCAGCCATAGCGGCCACGCCAGCCACCGGCCAGATCCAACGAGCGCGCGACCGCTTGCCGGCTTCACTGGTCAGGAAGACGAACTCGATCTGCCCAAAACGAAGATGGTCACCATGCTTGATGACGTGCTCGTGGACACGCTGGTTGTTGACGTAGGTGCCATTGGTGGAGAGGGTGTTCATGACCACGTAGTGGCCCTGCTGATTCATCAGCCACGCATGCGTCGAGGAGACGCTCCGGTCGCCGATCACGATGTCGTTGTCGTCGCCACGGCCTATCGTCTGCCGCCCGGGACGAAGGCTAAAGCGCCGACGCTCCCAGCCCGCGCTCACGCCTTCGAGCACGGGTTCGCGCACACTGGCGCGGCCATCGCTCGCGGGACCGGTTTCGACAGCGAGATGATTCAACTCTGCGGCGGAAAAAAGTCGCGTCCCCTGCGGGCCCGCGGAGCGCTTCCCCGGTGCGGATGACGGAATGTAGCGAGGGGTCACCATCGAGCGCCTTTGAACCAGGATCACAGCGACAATATAGCCAACAAGTCACCCCGGTGGCTCAAACTTGGCCAACCCCGGGTGACTTACGCAAATCTGACGTCCAACTCGCCGCCACGCCCAGGGATGGCAGCAGCTTTGACGGCGCCATCACGTGGTCACGGTGAGGCGCGTGAAGATTAACGCGAAGCGTTGATGGCCAGCGCCACGGCTTCGGCGACGCGAATGCCATCGACGGCGGCCGAAAGAATGCCGCCGGCATAACCGGCACCTTCGCCAGCGGGGTACAGGCCGCGCGTGTTGAGGCTTTGGTAGTCGTCGCCGCGGCGGATGCGCACCGGTGACGAGGTGCGGGTTTCCACGCCGGTCAGCAAGGCGTCGTGCATGGCGAAGCCCTTGATCTGGCGATCGAAGGCGGGCAGTGCTTCGCGCATGGCGTCGATGGCGTAGCCGGGCAGGGCCGGTGCCAGGTCGGTCAGGTGCACGCCGGGTTTGTACGAGGGCTGCACGCTACCAAGTTCGCGCGATGGCGTGCCGGCGATGAAGTCGCCTACCAGCTGCGCGGGTGCGTCGTAGCTGCTGCCGCCCATCTCGAAGGCGCGTGCTTCCAGCGCGCGCTGCAGCGCCAGACCGGCTAGCACGCTGCCGCTGTTGTCGAACTCAGCAAAGTCACTGGGCTCGATGCCGACCACCACGGCCGCATTCGCATTGCGCTCGTTGCGCGAGTACTGGCTCATGCCGTTGGTGACGACGCGGCCTGGCTCGGACGTAGCGGCTACGACGGTGCCGCCGGGACACATGCAGAAGCTGTAGACCGAGCGACCGTTCTTTGCGTGATGCACCAGCTTGTAGTCGGCCGCGCCGAGGATCGGGTGGCCGGCGTTGGCGCCGAAGCGTGCCCGATCGATGATCGATTGCGGATGTTCGATGCGGAAACCGATAGAGAACGCCTTGGGCTCCATGTACACGCCACGCTCGTGCAGCATGCTGAAGGTGTCGCGGGCGCTGTGGCCGATGGCGACGACGACATGATCGCTGCGCAACTGCTCGCCACTGGCCAGCACCACGCCGCGCACGTGTCGCGCGCCATCGCTGTCGGTCTCCACCAGCACGTCGTCCACGCGCTGCTTGAAGCGGATCTCGCCGCCCAGCGCCTCGATGGTCGCGCGCATGTTCTCCACCATCGTGACCAGGCGGAAGGTGCCGATATGCGGCTTGCTGACGTAGAGGATTTCTTCCGGCGCGCCGGCCTTCACGAACTCGGCCAGCACCTTGCGGCCGTGGTGCTTGGGGTCGGAGATCTGGCTGTAAAGCTTGCCGTCGGAAAACGTGCCCGCGCCGCCCTCGCCGAACTGCACGTTCGATTCCGGCTCCAACTGGCGCTTGCGCCACAGGCCCCAGGTATCGACGGTGCGTTCGCGCACCGCCTTGCCGCGGTCGAGGATGACCGGCCGATAACCCATCTGCGCCAGCAGCAAGCCGGCGAACAGGCCGCAAGGACCGGTGCCGACGACGATGGGGCGATGACTCAGCTGGGCCGGCGCCTGCGCCACGAAGTGATAGCCCGTATCCGGCGTGGGCTGCACATGCTTGTCGTCGGCATGACGCTTGAGGATGGCGGCCTCATCGGTCACCTCCACGTCGAGCGTGTAGATCAGCAGGATCGCGTTGCGCTTGCGCGCGTCGTAGCCGCGACGAAACACCGTATAGCCACGCAGTGCGTCCTTGCCCAGGCCCAATTTGGCGCGGATGGCCGCCTCGATGGCGCCATCAGCGTGATCCAGCGGGAGCTTGATATCGGTGAGTCGCAACATGCGGGGTCCGGGCGTGAGGTCAGCGGCAGCCGCGCATTTTCGCACGCCCGGCGGTTTGCTTCCCGCCACCTGGCTGAGCCCTTGTCGCACAAGGGCTCAGCGGTGCCGGCTCAGGCTTCGCTGGCAATCCTGCGCAAGGTTTCCTCGAACGCTTCCGGCGGCTGGCCGCCCTGGATCAGGTAACGGTCGTTGACGATCACCGAAGGGACCGCCTGGATGCCCTGCGACTGGTAGAACTGCTCCTGCGCGCGCACGTCGAGCGCATAGCGGTCCCGCTCCAGCACCTCGCGCGCGGTGACCGGGTTCAGGCCGACCTTGCCCGCCACCTCCACCAGCACATCGTGCGAACTCACATCGCGGCCGTCGGTGAAATAAGCGGTGAGCAAGGCTTGCTTCAGCTCGGCCTGGCGGCCCTCGAGCGCCGCCCAATGCAGCAGACGATGCGCATCGAACGTGTTCACCACGCGATTGCGCTTGTCCAGATTGAAGGTGAAGCCCACGGCCGCGCCGCGCTGGCGGATTGCTTCGCCGTTCTTGGCGATCTGTTCGGGTGTGCTGCCGTACTTGCGCGCGATGTGTTCGACGACATCTTCGCCTTCCGGCGCCATCTGCGGGTTCAGCTCGAATGGCTGGAAGTGCATCTCGACGGCCACGGAGTCACCCAGTCGATCCAGCGCCTGTTCCAGCGACTTCAGCCCGATGGCGCACCACGGGCATACCACGTCGGAAACAAAGTCGATCTTGAGCGGTTGGGTCATGACTTTTCCTGAAGGACGGGGCGCGGGAAGCGCGATGCCTTCAAGGTGGGGGCGTGGCCGCACCCGATCAATCCGCGCTCAAGGGGCCAGCGACAGCGGCCCCTTGATGTTGCTGACTTCAGGGCTTGCCGATGAAGTCCATCTTGCCCAGCTCGACGCCGGCCTGGCGCAGGATGGCGTAGGCGGTGGTGGTGTGGAAGAACAGGTTCGGGATCACGAAGTGCAGCAAGTAGCCCTCGCCTTCGAACTGCTGCTCGCCACTGCGGGTCTTGATGGTGACCGTGCGCGTCTCGCTGCCGTCGATCTGCTCGGGCTTGAAGCTCTTGATGTAGTCGATGGCGCGGTCGATGCGCGCGTAAAGCTCGGCGAAATTCGCTTCGTTGTCCTCGAACTTCAGCGGTTCCACACCGGCAAGGCGCGCACAGGCGTTCTTGGCCATATCGGTGGCGATCTGCACCTGACGGCTCAGCGGCAGCATGTCAGGCGTGAGGCGCGCCTGCACCAGCAGCTCGGGATCGAACTTGCGGGCTTCGGCATGCGCCTCGCCCTTGCGCAGCACGTGCTGCAGATTGCTCAGTGCGCGCAGGAAAACGGGGACGGCAGCCTGGTACATCGACAATGTCATGGGGAATGCTCCGATGGTTCGGTGGGGGTAACAGGAGGTGGAACCGGGACGACGGAAGATAGTTCAGTTGGTAACGGTACCGCGTCGGCCGTCGCCAGGTCGACCGTATGGCGCGTGATGCGCCAGGCGATGACGCTGCCAATCGCGAGCAATACGGCCGACAGCACGAAGGCTAGGCCAGGCAGGTGAATCGGCGAGCTCGGCGAGATCGAGATCGAAAACACCTGGGCAAACAGGAAGGGGCCGAAGATGCCGGCGAAACTCGCCAGGCTGCTGATGGCGCCCTGCAGCCGGCCCTGTTCATGCGGATCGACCTGATGCGTCATGATCGACTGCATCGGTGGCTGCGACAGGCCCCACAAGGCCATCAGCGGGATACCCAGCAAAAACACGAAGCCGCTGTCGGCCAGCCCCATCACCAGGAAAGCACCGATACCGCACAGCATGCCGCCGAGCAGCAGGCGGCGCTCGCCCAACTTAGGCGCCAGGCGGCGAGTGAGGAAAGCCTGCACCAAGCCATCGCAGCCACCCACCAGCATCAGCACGTAGCCCACCGCCTGTGGACCCCAGCCGTAGCGATAGTCCGCGTACAGTACGAAGGTGGTCTGCAGGACGTAGTGCGCCAGGTAGACCAGGAACATCACCACCGCCAGCCCCAGCACCAGTGGGTAGCGGCGCAAGAGTTTGAGTGAGCCCAACGGATGCGCGCTATGCAGCTCGAAGCGCGCCGTACGGCGTTCCTTGGGCAGCGATTCGGGCAGCACGAATAACCCGTAGGTGAAATTGCAGGCCGCCAGGCCCGCTGCCACCCAGAACGGCAGGCGCAGGTCGACATGGCCGAGTAGGCCCCCGAGGCCAGGGCCGATGATGAAGCCCAGTCCGAACGCGCTGCCCAGGATGCCGTAGGCGGCCGCGCGTTTTTCTTTCGGCGTGATATCGGCGATATAGGCGTTCGCCGTGGTGAAGCTCGCCGCGGTCACGCCCAGGATCACGCGCGCCACGAACAGCAGCCACAGCGTGGGCGCCAGCGCCAGCACCACAAAGTCGATGGCCAGCCCGGCGTTGGAAATCAGGATCACTGGCCGACGCCCGAAACGGTCCGACAGCGCGCCTTGGATCGGCGAGCAGGCGAACTGCACGATGGCGAACACCGTGCCGAACACGCCCACCCACCAGGCCGCATTGGCGATACCGCCGCCAGCCAGTTGTTCGATCAGGTGAGGCAGCACCGGGATGACGATGCCGAACGCCAGCATGTCCAGCACCACGGTAATGTAGATGAACGCCACGGCGGCGCGCCGGCGCGGATGGAGCTCATTGATGGCTGGCTGGTCCATGAGACGTGGCTGGCGGGGAGGCGTGCACGATAGCGGATTGTGTGTGACGTGGTGTGTGCGGTGCAGCTCTTCTTCCTCTCCCCTCCGGGGAGAGGACCGAGGTGAGGGGCGGGTGCTCGCGGGAACGGCTCCAAGAGCAAAATCGCTTGTGCAACCGCTCTCGCGAGCACCCGCCCCTCACCCCAACCCTCTCCCCACAGGGGAGAGGGAGTTATTCGCTAGCCCTGCGGCGGCTGCGTCAGCTCACGCGCATCCAGATACCCATCATGGTTCCGGTCCAGCTTGTGAAACTGCCGGCGCAGGTTGTCCTGGAACTGCTTGAGCGTGATCGGTCGGCCGTGCCCGCCGGGCAGTTCGTCGCCTTCCAGCACGCCGTTGCCGTCGCGGTCCATGCGGCGAAAACCTACGCTCATATGGTCCACGTACTCGGCCTCGCTGACCCGGCCATCGCCGTTGGTGTCGAACTCACGCAGATACTCGGCCGGCGTGTTCTGCGCCCGCGCCGCCAGTGGCAGCAGGATCAGGCCGGCCAGAACGATCGTTTGCCGGCGGCGCGTCATGCGACCTCGGTCCGACGGCGCAAGACCGCCAGCGGCTGCGCCCAGGTGGCGCCAGGGCGACGCTTGCTGGTGACGAGGGTGAGGTCGCTGGGCTGGAACACGTTGATATTGTGCGTGGCCGGGGTGGTGAGAATGTACTGGGCGCGGGTGGACTTGAGGAAGGCGCCCACCTTGTCGATGTTGAAGATGTCCAGATGGGCGAACGGTTCGTCGATAAAGACGAAGCCGCCCGGGCGGTCCTCGTCGCGCATCAGTGCCACCAGCAACAGCAGCGACTTCATCACCTGCTGGCCGCCGGAGGCTTCGCCGTCGTCCATGCCGATCCAGCCCTTCTTGTCGAACTCGAAGCGCACGTTGAGACCGGCCTGGGCCAGCGCCAGATCTTCGTTGGACAGCTCGGGCAGCTCCACTTCCACACCGATGCCGGCCAGTTCGGCCAGCAGCTTCAGGTTGCGCGCGTAGCGCTTGACGGTGTTGCGCAGCACATTGAGATAGGCCGCGCGCGCCTCACTGGTGATGCGCGCGGCGCGCTCCAGGTGCTGGCGACGGCGCACAAGATCCTGCTTGAGACCGTCATGGTCGCCGGCCAGCTTGTCGCGCAGCGGCACACAACCGGCATCCGCCTCCCAGTGGCCCTCATTGAGGCGGCGCTCGATACGCTCGATTTCACGCCTTGCGGCGGCGGGCGATTCGTAGCGCTCGCGCAGTTCGGCCATCGCCTGGCGGTTGCGCTTGCCTGGTCGTACATGGCTGCGCTTGTGCCGGAACGCCTTGAGGCGTTCGATCTGTTCGTTGCGGAACTGGCTGAACTGACGCGTGCCGTCGGCCAGCTGTTGCTGGGTCTGCTTGTGTTCGCGCGCCTCGTTGTCGCGTTGACGCGAGTTCTGCTGGCGCTTTTCGCGCACGCCTTCGTAATGCGTGTCGGCGGCGGCGTAGCTGTCGGCGCAGCGCTGCACGTCGTCCTGCAAGCTCGCCTGTGCCTCATGTGCCGTGGCGAATTCGTCGGCGCGGTCGATCAGCTGGCCGCTGGCATTGGCGCCGCGCAGCAGGCTCTCCGCACCGCTGGCCTGCTGCTGCCATTGCTTGCGCTGATCGGTCAGCGTGTGCAGCTGCGCTTCGATGCGCTGCAGGCGCGCTTCGCCTTCGCGTAGCTGGCGCTCGCGCGCTGCGCTGCCGAAGTAGACATCGTCGACGCCAAGATGACGGCCACCGCGGCGTTCGCGGAAATACCCCTGTGGCGTGATCCAGTCCTGCTCCTTGCCCAGCTTGCTGCCGTCCGCCACGTCATCGACGCGGCGAATGCGGTCGAGCTGGCGCAGCAGCCATTCCGGCGCAGCGGCATTGAAGTCGACTACTTCCAGCAGCGAGCCGCGCGTGGGCGCGGTGGTCGGCGCACGATCCGCCACTACGAAATGCTTGTAGCGATGCTGCTCGCCAAGACGCCACGCCGCTTCGCGGTCGCGCGGATGGTCAAGCAGCACGACATGGCGAAAACCGGCGAGTACGGCTTCCACCGCAGCCTGCCAACGTGGCTCGGTGATCTCCACGATCTCGCTGAGCATGCTGTGGCCGATACCCGCGTCATCCAGCGCACGGCGGAAGCTCTGCTCGAACTCCGGCGTGTAGCGCTGGCCGCGACGCCAGGCGCCGAGCTGGGCGGTGAGCGTGCTGAGCTCCTCGCGCAGGCGGGATTCCTCGCCTTGCAGGCGAGCCAAATGGCTGCGTGCATCGATCAGCACGCGACCTTGCGCGTCATGGTCGGCGCCATCCTGCGTGGCGACCTGCTCGCGCAGTCGCAATTCCTGCTTCAGCAGCACGTCGTTTTCGGTATACGCGCGGCGTGCTTCGTCCAGCTGGCGCTGGGCCTGCTGGCGCGTGGCGTCAGCGCTCTTCTGTTCGCTGCGCAGATGTTCTTCGTTCGCATCGAGTGCGTGCAGGCGCTGGTCGAGTTCGACATCACGCTGCGACAGCTCACGGCACTTGCGCTTGAGGCCGAGCAATTGCGGGCGCGCGCCGCGAATGGCAGCGTGCAACTCGGCCAGTTCGGTGCGCGGAAGCACATCGGCTACCAGCTCGCTGCGTTCGCGACCCAGTGCATCCCATTCCTGCCACGAGCGCACGCGCCCTTCGGTCTCCTGCAGGCTGACGCCGATCAGCGAGAGCTGATGTTCCAGCCCGTGCTGCTCGCGGTCGGCCTCGGCCTGTTCGTTGCGGGCACGCTGGTAGTCATCCAGCACGGTCTTGTCGCCGAAGACATCGAACACCAGTTCCAGCAGCGCCTTGGGCGGCAGCTGGCACAGCTTGTCGGTGGCGCCCTGTTCCAAGGTGAGCACGCGACGGATCGCCTGCGACAAGCCGGCGCCTTCCAGGCGCACGCGGTATTCGCGCAGGCCCAGCCAGTCGCCGCGCGCTTCGATCTCGTCCACGCTGACGTCGCCGCCCATCACGGCGTACTGGCGCTGCCACTCGCCACCCTTCTTCTGGATGCGCACGGCGAGCGTGACTTCGCTGTCCATCAAGGGGAAGAACGGACGCTCGCCGCGCGGCCCCGGGATATTGCCCACGCGCGCACGCAGCCACGCGAACGGCTTGCCGTTGTGGCGCAGATAACTCTTGTAGTCGCGGTTGCCGGCGCAATCGATGGTGAGCAAGGTGCGCAGCGCATCGAGCAAGGTGGTCTTGCCGGAACCGTTAGGCCCCACCACGGTGACAATATTGGTATCCAGCGGCAGGCTGAAGCGCTGCCAGTAATCCCAATGGATGACTTCGAGGCTGCGGAAATCAAACATCGCTGGTCACTTCGCTGTCGTCGAGTTCGTCCGCTTCTTCATACAGCGGTTCATCGTTGTCGTCATCGCTGCGGGTCGGCACCAGACCGGCCAGCAGGTCACCCAGCGCGCCGTCGAGAATGCGTCGCGCCGTGCGCTCGTAGTCGAACACCAGGTCGAGCACCGGCCCTTCGGCCAGTTCACCCTTGCGGCGCACGATGAAGCCGTGGCGTGCCAGCAGGCCGAGGTTGAAGTTCACCCGCGTCTTGCCGCCCAGCCGGTCGCCGAAGTCGGCCAGCAAGGTGCGCTCGGCCACCACCGGCGACAGCGCGGGATCGCGCGAGATCGGCTTCGCTTCGGCGAACATCAGCGTCTGCGAGGCATCGGCTTCGGCTTGCTGGCGCTCGAGCTGGCGCTGGCGCTTGGGCAGCACGATCAGCGCCCATAGCACCACCAGCAGGGCGATCGCATCGCGATCGAGCTGCAAGGTGTTGGAGATCCAGCTGTCACTGCCGCCGAACACGTGGCGATCGCTGCTGCGCGCCACGGCGACGCTGATATAGGCGGAGTAGGGGTGTTCGCGCAGCTCCAAGCCGACGCTGGCCAGCCGGCGATCTAGTTCTTCGCGGAAGGCTTCGTCCAGCAGGGCCTTGCGTGCCTGTGCGTCGTCGCGCGGCAGCCAGCGCTGGGCCAGCAGGCGGGCGACCAGCGAGGCGGTTTCGTCATGCATCGGGTTGTTCCTTGGGCGGATGCAGGCGGCCCGCGCTGACCAGCGCGATCGCCGCCAGGCCTGGGTCGATCAGGCGAGGTTCGATTTCCAGAGCCAGCGGCAGGCGCGCGAGATCGGCTGTCGGGCCTTGCAACGCCGACGATTCGGGGTCGCCGAGCAGGCCGAGCAGGGATAGGCGGTACGCGCTCAGCGCGTAGTCTTCGCCACGCAGCGCGTCGCTGAGTTCGAGCGGCTGGGTGAGTGCGGCCAGTTCGCCATGCCAGGCCAGCAGTGGCGCGAGATCGTCCTCGTCCATCGGCAGGTCG
>DASXND010000070.1:0-6006 GCA_036495265.1 Dyella sp. | reverse complement strand
CCAAAGAAATGACTGCCGCCATGGCCACTCCCGGCGTCCGGCTTCAGCTCATAAAGGCTCACGCCCATCTTCAACAAAGGCGGCCGGTACGAGGCATACGCGTTATAGACATCGCCCGCGTCGGTCGAGGCCAGCGAATTGGTCAGTACGTGGACCTCCACGCCGCGATCGCGCAAGGTCTGCAGATACGTGATACCTCGCTTGCCGGGCAGGAAATAAGGATTGATGAGGGTGAGCTGGTGCTGCGCCGAATCCGTCCAGGCCTTGATCGCCGGCACGATGTTCAGGCCTTCGTTGCCCGTCGTGGGGTTCGCCTTCTCGGGATCATCGGCCAGATAGCTGGTTGGCCCCCAGGCCCAGTCGGTGGCAGGTACTTCGCGCGTGAGGTCACCTGCACGGGTGACCAGGTTCTGCGCATAGTTGCTCTGGCTGAAAAGGCGTGCGTTGACCTTGATGTCTTCCCGGATGCTCGCCGCTTCGGCCGGGTTCAACGCCTTGTGATGAAACGCGCCAACGGGAAACGACAGGGGGCTGTTCCAATAGGCGTCGAAGGCGGTGCCGATCTGCGGGACGACCGGGCCGACCACCAGCACGTCGAGATCGCGGAAGTTGACGTTGCCGCTGGCGTCGAAATACTCGTCACCGATATTGCGGCCACCCACGATGGCCATCGAGCTGTCGGCGATAAACGCCTTGTTGTGCATGCGGCGATTGAGTCGGGAGAAATCGCCGGCGAACTGCTTGCCCATGCTCCACAGCGACGACTTGCGTTCGAGAAAGGGATTGAACAGGCGAATTTCGATGTGCGGGTGACCATCCAGTGCCCGCAACACTTTGTCGTTGCCAGCCACGTGCAGGTCGTCGAGCAATACTCGCACGCGTACGCCACGATCAGCCGCCGCTAGCAAATGGTCGGCCAGCAACTCACCCGTGGCGTCGCTATGGAAGGCGTAGTACTGCAGATCGATCGAGTGTTCGGCGCGATCGGCCAGGGCAATGCGCGCCAACAGCGCTTCGCTGGCATCGCTGATCAGGCGCACCCCGGATTCGCCGTTGTGCTTCGCGGTGAGGCGCGTCGCGTAGGCCGCAAGCGGCGCATCGGCCGGCGCCGGCAGCATCTGGCTGGGAAGACGCGGATAGTCGGGACGCAGGTCGGAGCGCGTGCATGCGACGAGCGCGAACAGTCCCAGCCACGCAAGCTGACGCAGCGATTTCCAGCCCATGCCTTCCCCCTTTGGGTGACCGCCTCCCCTTGCAGGAGCGCACCCTGTGCGCGATAGCCTACAAGGCGATGAACTCAGTACCTCGTCACGCTGGATCGCGCACAGGGTGCGCTCCTACACATATACACAAAGGTAGCCCGTTGGGGGATTCTCAACGACCGAAGGTGATTTCCTTGCCTTCGTGGTCGCGATCCCAGCCGCGTAGTTCGTCACGGATATGCGCGACGCGCTGGCGACCGAGCGCGTTGCGCTCCTCATCCAGCACTTGGCCATCCAGGAGCTCGGCTAGTCGCTGGGCGGTCGGCAGCATGGTGTCCCAGGCATCCAGCGCGGGAATCGGTGCCGGCAAGGTCATGAAGAAGCTGAGGCCGGGCGTGAGCAAGGCATCCAGCCGGGTCAGGTCGAAATTGCCCGGCTTGAGCATGTTCGCCACGCTGAAGATCGGCCCCAGCTCGCGCTTGCCGTCCACCAGGCGGTGATAAATGCCCATGTCGCCGAACTCGAGGCCCGCCTTCTCGGCCGCCACGATCAAATCGGCGCCATTGAACACGCTGCCTTCGCGCGCGACCACGAACAAGGTGACGATGCGCTCCACCGGCAAACGCTCCGGGCGGCGGCCAAGATCCGAGCGTGGTGGTACGCGCGGTGCGGCCGGAGCCGGCACCGGCTCGGCCGCCGCGGCGCGCGGCGGCGACACGGCTTCAGCGGATGTCGCTGCAGCAAGGCTATGCTCGAACTGTTCCGGCGGCGCGCGCAGCGCATCGACGATCGATGCGGCAATGCCGCTAGGTTTGGCCAGCGGTGCGGGCTCGATGCGGTCCCTGCCCCCGGCCAGGGTCGCGCCAAGCCGTTCCAGCTCCTCGCGCAGTCCCATGTCCAACTCGCCCTGGTGTGGTTGGCGCGCGTCCAGTGGATCCAGGTGGAAGTCGTCGCGTGCGCTGAACGACGGCTCGTCGAGCGACTCGCCCTCCGCACCGAACGTCGGCTCGCGTCGCTCGCCGGACTGGCCGGGCACGAGACGCCGCCTGCCCTGCTCCTTCTTCGGCTGACCGAACAACCAGATCAGCGCGAGCACGATCAGGCCGACGATCAGCAACGGAATGCCGACGGCGGGATTCCAGGCGAACGCAAGCACGGGTTGTACGGTCATGATCGAACTCCTCAAGCAGCACCCGCAAGTTTAGCCGCTTCGGCAAGATCCACCTGCACCAGGCGTGACACGCCGGCTTCGCGCATGGTCACGCCGCACAGCTGCGTGGCCGCCTCCATAGTGGCCTTGTTATGGCTGACAAAGATGAACTGCACCTTTTCGCTCATCTCCCTCACCAAGCTGGAGAAGCGGCCTACGTTGGCCTCGTCGAGCGGAGCATCCACCTCGTCGAGCAGGCAGAACGGCGCGGGGTTCAGGCCGAAAATGGCGAACACCAGCGATACCGCGGTCAAGGCCTTTTCGCCGCCGGACAGCAAGGTGATATTGGACACGCGCTTGCCCGGCGGACGCGCCATGATCGCCACGCCAGTATCGAGCAGGTCGTCGCCAGTGAGTTCGAGATAGGCGTGGCCGCCGCCGAACAGGCGCGGGAACAGCTCCTGCACACCGGCATTCACGCGGTCGAAGGTTTCCTTGAAGCGCTGGCGCGTTTCGCGATCGATCTTCTTGATCGCCGCCTCCAGCGTTTCCATGGCGCTCACCAGATCGGCGAGCTGGTTGTCGAGATACGTCTTGCGCTCGCTCTGCTCGGCGTGCTCCTGGATCGCGGCGAGGTTCACCGGCTCCAGGCGTACGATCTTCTGGCCAATCTCGACCAGCTGGGTGCGCCACTGGCTGGCGTCGGCATCTTCGGCAAGCTCGGCCAGCAGCGGCTCGAGCTCCAGGCCGGAAGCCGTGATCGCTTCGGCCAGCTGCTCGGCTCGCAACTGCAGGGCTTGCGCGGCAAGGCGCTTCTGCGAAAGGTTCTCACGCAAGCCGTTGAGGCCCTGTTCGATACGGTGGCGCTCCTGCTCCAGCCGGCGGAACTCGGCATCGCAGTCTTCCAGGGCGCGGCGAGCCTCGACCAACTGCTTGTCGACCAAGAGACGCTGATCGAGATAGGTCTGGCGCTCGGCCTCCAGCTCGGCGATGGGGTCGGAGCCTGCGGCGAGCTGTTCGGCGATCTCGGTGCGGCGCGCCTCGATCTGGCGCAGCTGCGTGTCCATGCGCGACAGCGCCTGTTCCAGCGAGGCTAGCGAGGAACGCTTGGACTCCATCGCCAGCGCCAGCGCATGCGACTGGTCGGCCGCCTCGCGGGCGTTCATGCGCGCTTCTTCGCGCGACTCGAGCAAGGCGCGGCGTTCGTTTTCCAGCTCGCGGCGCTGGTCTTCCAGGTCGCCCATGTGGCCGACCGATTCGTCCAGGCGCGCACGGGCATCGCGGGTCTGCGTCTGCAACTCGTCGAGCTGGCTGAGCAAGTCCGACAGTTCGCCGGCCACCTTCTCGGCGCGCGCACGCGCCGTTTCCATCTTGCCGCGATGGCTTTGCAGCTGGCCGGCCAGTTCGGACTGGCGGCGGTGCGCGTTGTATAGCTCGCGCTGGGCGTCGTCGCGGGCGCGCTCGGCCTCGAACTTGCGCGTGCGCAGGTCGTCGAGCGTACTGGTTGCCTCTTCGATGCGCTCTTCCAGCACCATGATCTGCTCGGCGAGGGTGCGCATCTCGCGTTCGCGTGCCAGCACGCCGACCTGATTGCCCTGCGCCCGGCGTACGCGCGCCCAGCCAGGACCCAGCCATTCGCCGTTGCGCGTCATCACCGACTGGTACGGGGCCAAGGCGGAAAGCTGGGCCACGCGCTCATGCGCATGCTCGATCGAGTCGGCGGTCAGCACATGGCTGAGGATGGACACCGCGGCGGCCGGACCACGCACATGTGCGGCCAAGGTGCCGGCGGTATTGGCGCCGCCTTCAGTCGCATTGACCAGCGCGACGTCGGCGTTTTCCAGCGAGCCGAACTCGGACGCCAGCGTATGCGATTCGTCCACCAGCACACTGTCGAGGAATCCCGCCAAGGCGGTTTCGACGGCGGTTTCCCAGCCGGCTTCCACTTGGAGCGATTCGCCCAGGCGCCGCGACTTGTCCAGGCCCAGGCGGGCCAGCCAGCCACTGGCAGCGCTTTCTTCCTGGCCCAGTGCGGCGTGCTGCAAGGCTTCCAGCGACGACTGACGGCCGCGGGCGGATTGCAACTGCTGACGAGCTTCGTTGAGCGAGGACTGCACCTGGCGCTCTTCGTCCAGCACTTTCTCATAGCCGGTCTTGTACTGGTCGAGCAGGCTGCCCAACGACTCCACCCGCTCGTGCTGGGTTTCGTGCTCGACCTGTAGCTGCTCGGCAGCGGCATCGAGCGCGGCCACGTCGGTGGCCTTTTGCTCGGTTTCCAGCGCCTCGCGCCGACGCGACAGGTCGACCGCCTGGCGGTCGAGATAATTGAGCTTGGTGCGCTCCACTTCGGCGGCACGGCTGGACTCGCCCGCGGTACGCGTATGCGAGTCCCAGCGCTGCTGCCAATCGGCCAGCTTGGTTTCGGTGTCGCGCAGCGAATCGGCGGTGTCGTCCTGCATCTGCTGCAGGGCTTCCAGCCGCGGCTCGCCCTCGGCCAGCGCCATGCGCAGCGTTTCGACCTGGGTGCGGTCGTTGGCGATGTGCTCGGCCAGTTCGGCGTGCTCGCGCTCGGTCTCGCCCTGCGACCGCAGCAGGCGATCGGCGGTCTCGCGGCTGTAGCGCACCTGCTGTTCGACTCTGGCGATCTCGGCGCCGACCTTATAAACCTCGGCCTGCACCACATTCAGATGCTCGGAGGCACCGCTGTGGCGCTCGCGCACGCTTTCCAGCTGCGCCTCGACATGGCGCTGGCCGGCCAGCTGGCGCTCGATCTCGATTTCGGCGGCGGACAGGCCGGCGCCTTCGCCGTCGTGCTGGCCCTTGAGCCCACGGTATTCGAGCGCGCGCAGTTCGGCTTCCTTGCGCGTCTGCTCGTCCTTCAAGGCTTTCCAGCGCTCGGCGGCGCGGGCCTGCCGATTGAGGTGTTCGAGCTGCTTGTCCACTTCGTCGCGCACGTCGCGCACGCGGTCGAGGTTCTCGCGGGTGGCCTTGATGCGGCTCTCGGTTTCCTTGCGGCGCTCCTTGTACTTGGAGATACCTGCCGCCTCTTCCAGATGCATGCGCAGCTCGTCGGGCGCGGCCTCGACGATCTGGCTGATCATGCCCTGCTCGATGATCGAATAGCTGCGCGGACCCAGGCCGGTGCCCAGGAACAAATCCGTGATGTCACGACGACGGCAGCGCGCGCCATTGAGGAAGTAGGCCGACTGGCCGTCGCGGGTGACCTGGCGCTTCACCGAGATCTCGGCGTACTGACCGTATTCGCCCTGGATGGTGCCGTCGGCGTTGTCGAAGATCAGCTCGACCGTGGCCTGGCCCACCGGCTTGCGCGCGTTGGAGCCGGAGAAGATCACGTCGGTGAGCGAATCGCCGCGCAGGCGACTGGCGGCACTTTCGCCCATCACCCAGCGGATGGCGTCGATGATATTGGATTTGCCGCAGCCATTAGGCCCCACCACACCCGTCATATTGGTCGGCAGGTGCAGCGTGGTCGGGTCCACAAAGGACTTGAAACCGGCGAGTTTGATCGTGGTCAGGCGCATTCGGGCATCAACGCTAGGAGAGATGCCCGAGGCTTTCGGGCGATGGGTCACTGTGCCAAACGCAGGCCGTAGTCGCAATGCGTTTCGGCGGGATGTTTCACTTTAACATCGA
>DASXND010000069.1:0-9309 GCA_036495265.1 Dyella sp. | reverse complement strand
GGATCAAAGCCGCCGACTTCGTATACCAGGGTCACCTTCTTCTCGCCGTCCTGCATGGTGACGTCCATGGTGATCTTCTTGGCCTTCTGCAATTGCGCGATGAAGGTCTTGTCGTCGCTGAACAACAGCGCAGGCTCGCCGGTGCTGGGGGCAAACGCCTTGATGCTGCCCGGCTTGTCGTCAAACGTGGCCTTGATGGTGCAGGTGGCCTTGCACACGAAACCATGCGGGCCACTGCTGAACAGGAACGCATTCTGACCCCAGGCCGTGTGCCGACGCAGCACCAGCCGCACACGGCTCTCGCCTGAAGGTTGGCTGCTATAGATGGTGGCGGTGGATTGGGTACCGCCTTCCATTGGCGATACCTGGTAAAGCCACAGACCCTGCAGCCGATTGCGCTCACTCGTCTCGGTGTAGCGCTTCTCGATCTCCGGCAGGCTCTGCTGCACTTCCTTGGCAGCCGCGCTGTCGGGATAGCGGCTGACGATGGCCTTGCCCATGGTCACGGCCATCTCGTCGTTGCCGATGCGCACCAGCTGACGATAGGTGTCCAGCTTCTGTGCCGATTCATCGGCTGGCGCCGGGGTCGCTTGCGGTGCCGCGGCCTGGTCGCTTGATGACGAGCAGCCGGCAAGGACCAGCAAGGTGCCCAGGACAGTAGCGAGGCGAAGGCGCGGAAGGTTCATGGGCAACGTCCAGGCGAAGTGAAGGTGTCTAGAGTGGAACGGGTGATGGGCAAGGTGCAACTGATGCTCGAAGCCCCATGTCGAGAAACCGTCATCCCAGCGGCTCTCTACAGCCGGAGGGCTGGTCAAGCTGGGGTGACGGGCCATACCGCAGCGTCACCTACGCACTCACCGCCGCATCGCCAAAGCGCTCGCGCAACTGGGTGCGGAAACGGCGGCTGCACGGAAGCGAGGCACCGTCACGCATGGTCAAGCGGGCATCACCAGTCTCCAACGGCTCCATCTCGGCCAGATAATCCAGATTCACCAGATAACTGCGATGAACGCGCACGAAGCGCTGCGGATCGAGACGCTCTTCGATGCCAGCCATGGTGGCGCGCAACGGATAGTCGCGGGCGCGCACATGCAGGTTCACGTAATTGCCGGACGCCTGCAGCCACTCGATTTCGCGCGCGGCGATCAGGAATTCCTTGCCCAGCTTGCGCACCAGGAATCGCTCGGGCCGATCGACCGGCTCCACCGGCAGACCTTCGTCGGGTTCACTCAGCAGGCTCGCTTCGCCCTGGAGGCGACGCACCACGAAGCCGTAGAAGGAAATCAGGCCCACGAACAGGAAATAGGTGCGGATGTCCTTGAGGTACTCGTAGCTCAGTTGCTGCATCCAGTCACGGCCGTAATCGTAATGTGAGCCCGCCGCGGCATACGTGAGCTGGCGCAGCCCGATCATGATGCCGACATGGACCAGGCAGAAAGGGATGCTCAGCAACAGGTGCACCTTGAGGCTGTGCCGCCAGCTATCGAAACGGAACGGCCAGCGCCGCGTTGCCAGCACCACCAGCGGCACCAGGGCCAGCAAGGCCAGGCTGCTGCTCAATTCCCAGACCCAGGGTTCGAGGTCGGTAGCGCGATGGGTCCGGTACACATCGTCGAACCACGCCACCCAGCCGTTGAAGGCCGTGTTCAGCCCGAACGACACCAGCCAGAAGCCGACTTCGAAAGGCCGTTGCCAGCGCCGGAACTTCTGGTAATCGAAACCCGCCTGTTTCGTCATGGCCGGGATTCTACCCGGTCAGGCCCGGATGCTCAGGTCTCGCTACCCAGGGTGCAGTCCAAATGTTCGACATGGCGGATATCGCTCAGCCAGACGAAGCAGCACCAGTGCTGTGAACACGCGGCGCTTTGCCGCCAGTCTTCAGCCGCCGATAATGCAGGCGCCCACGCAAGGAATCCTGCATGCCCCCCTCTACTGCCACGGCCTCGGCGGATTCGCTGCGCTCGCATCCCGCTTTCGTGCAGTTCTGGTTTGCCCGCATCGCTTCCGGCTTTGGCTTCCAGATGCTGTCGGTGGCAGTGGGCTGGCAGATCTATGCGATCACGGGCCGCGCCTTGGATCTGGGCCTGATCGGCCTGGTGCAATTCTTTCCCTCGGTGATGCTCGCCTTGCCGGCCGGCCATCTGGCCGACCAGTACGAGCGCCGTCGCATCGTGCGCCTGGGCTTGATCGTCGAACTGGTGGCGATCGTGGCGCTTGCCGCGGTCAGCCTGGCCCATCTCGCGCATGAGGTCGGCATCCTGGTGCTGGTTTTCGCGATCAGCACCGCCAAGGCCTTCGAGTTTCCCGCCCTGCAATCGATGGTGCCGGCCCTGGTGCCGACATCAGTGCTGCCGCGTGCGATGGCAGCCAGCGCGTCGGCCGGTCAGGCCGCCATGATCATGGGGCCCGCCGTCGGTGGCCTGCTTTATGTTGCTGGCCCAGGCACGGTATATGCCGTGTGCGGACTGTTGTATCTCATCGCCACCGTACTGATGGGCCGACTGCGTTATGAACAGGCGCCGCCACGGCGCGAACCGGCCACGCTCAAAACACTGTTCGCCGGCGTGCATTTCATTCGTCAGCGCCCCGATGTGCTTGGCGTGATTTCGCTCGATCTGTTCGCGGTGCTGCTGGGGGGCGCGACGGCGCTGCTGCCGATCTTTGCCAAGGACATCCTGCACACCGGCCCCTGGGGCCTGGGTCTTTTGCGTGCGGCACCCGCCGTAGGCGCGTTGTTGATGTCGCTGTGGCTTACGCGCCACAACATGGAGCGCCGTGTGGGGCCGATCATGTTCGCCTGCGTCGCCGGTTTCGGCGTAGGCACCCTGGTCTTTGCCATTTCCACCGCGCTATGGCTCTCGCTGGTCGCGCTGTTCGCGCTAGGCGCCTTCGACATGGTGAGCATGGTGATCCGCGGGGCACTCGTGCAGTTGGATACACCCGACGCCATGCGCGGCCGCGTGAGCGCGGTGAATGCGATCTTCATCAATACCTCCAACCAGCTCGGCGAGTTCGAATCAGGACTGGTGGCGGCCTGGGTGGGCGCCGTCAATGCCACGCTGATCGGCGGCATCGGCACGCTGGTCGTCGTGGGCTTGTGGATGGTGATGTTCCCAAGTTTGCGGCGACGCCAACGGCTGCATGCCGAGGCCACCAGCCAGAGCGAACCGGGCGGCAGCGAGGTGCTCTGATCGAGTCCTGGTTTGGTCAGTGCGACAGGCGCAAACCGATCATCGACGAGTCTCACACCACCACCGTCGCCGCAGTCGATTGATACGCGTCAAAGCGAACGCGGCAACGACCGCTAGCATGCCAGGTCACTCTTGAGCCTTACGGCCCAGCGGAAGCATGCCATGAACGTCGATATCGTCATCGTCGGAGCGGGCCCGGCCGGACTCTGCTTTGCCAAGTCCCTCGCGGGCACCGGACTCAGAATCCTCGTGGTCGAACGGCAGTCGCCCGATGCCCTGCGCGACCCGCCATTCGATGGACGCGAGATCGCGCTCACCCAGCGCTCCGTTCGCATCCTGCGTGAACTGGGCTTGTGGGCGCTGCTTGATCCGACGGATATCTCCCCACTGCAAACTGCGCGCGTGCTCAATGGCCACTCCCTGCATGCGCTGAACGTGGTGCCGTCCGGTGGGGACGATAAAGAGCTGGGATTCCTGGTGCCCAATGACCGCATTCGACGCGCGGCTTATGCCGCCATTGAGCATGAGCCGGGCATTACGCTGATCAGCGATACGGCGGTCAGCTCCATCTCGATCGGCGCTAGCCAGCCTCGTTTGCAGCTGGCCGATGGCAGCACGGTCACCGCTCGCCTGATCGTCGCCGCCGACAGCCGTTTCTCGCAGCTGCGTCGGGACGCGGGCATTCCCGCCGACATGCACGATTTCGGCAAGACGATGCTGGTATGCCGGGTAGCCCTGGAGAAACCTCACCTGCACGAGGCGCTGGAATGGTTTGGTCATGGCCAGACGCTCGCCCTGCTGCCCTTGCAGGACAACGAAGCCTCGGTCGTACTCACCCTGCCCGGGCAGGACATGAAAGCCGTGATGGCGATGGACGAGCACCAGTTCAATGACGAGATACGCCGCCGTTTCGACGGTCGCTTCGGCTCCATGCGACTTACCAGTACGCGGCACGCCTACCCGCTGATAGCGGTCTATGCGCGTCACTTCATCGCGCCACATTTCGCCTTGATCGGCGATGCTGCGGTGGGCATGCATCCGGTGACCGCACACGGCTTCAACCTGGGATTGCTGAGCGTGGAAACGCTGTCGTCGCAGATCCGGCAAGCGCTCGCCATGGGCCAGGACATGGCATCGCCACGGGTGCTGCGCCGTTATCAAAACGCGCATCGCCTCGCCACCCGTCCGCTCTACTTGACCACCCTGGCGATCGTGAAGCTGTTCACGGACGATCGGCCGCCGGCAAGGCTCGCGCGATCGGTGCTGCTGCGGGCCAGCCAGGCACTACCGCCGTTCCGGCTCAGCCTGGCACACATGCTTTCCGCGGGCGGCCACGGACGCTGCTCGGTCCATCCTGCTCCTGCATGAACGAATCGCCCGGTTGTTTACACATCGATCACGCCATCGCTGGCAACTTGCAGTTCTTACTGCAAGGAGGACGCCATGGCCCGTTCCCACGATCTAGAAAACAGCATCAACGGCGTCCGCGAGCGGGTGAGCGATCGAGTGCGTCACTACGCGGACGAAGCCTCCGACCGGGCTGACGACCTGATCGAGCGGGGGCGCGAGGTGCGTCGACAATTCGGGCGCCACCGCAACACCTACGCACGCCGGATCGGCCACGCCGCCGAGGACTTCGCCGACGAGGCGAACTACCAATATCGGCGGTTGCGCCGGCAGGTGTCCCGCCATCCCGTCGCCACGACGGCGATCGTGGCCGGCACGCTGGGCGCGTTCCTGCTGTTGCGCCACCTGTTCCGCGACCGCGACGACTGAGTCGTGCCACGGGCCACGCGCGCATAAAGAAAAACCCGCCTTTCGGCGGGTTTTCATGAGCGATCGCGGAACGATCAGACCGTCTGCGGATTCGGCTTGTCCGGATCGAGCTTGTAGGTCTTGATGGCGCGGCTGACGTCCTTGGCGTTGACCTTGCCATCCTTCGCCAGCGCGGCCAGTGCGGCGTGGGCGATCCAGTAACGATCGACTTCGAAGAACCCACGCAGATTCGCGCGCGTGTCAGAACGACCGAAACCGTCCGTACCCAGCACGGTGTAGTGCATGCCGTCCGGCATGAAGGCGCGGATCTGGTCCGAGTATTCGCGCACGTAGTCGGTAGCGGCGATGGCCGGACCCTGACGGCCCTGCAGCAAGCCCGTCACATACGGCACGCGCTGTTCGGATTCCGGATGCAGGCGGTTCCAACGTTCGGCGTCGAAACCTTCACGGCGCAGCTCGCTGTAGCTGGGGCAGGACCAGATATCGGCGGTGACGCCAAAGTCCT
This sequence comes from Dyella sp., assembly GCA_036495265.1. Lineage (GTDB taxonomy): Bacteria > Pseudomonadota > Gammaproteobacteria > Xanthomonadales > Rhodanobacteraceae > Dyella. The sequence goes on along the minus strand of DASXND010000069.1, from coordinate 3,837 downwards.
TCTCCAGCAGCGCGGCGGCGGCGATCACTTCGCGCAGGATCGTGCCCGAACCCAGCAGCTGCACGCGCGGCTCGCCCTTCTTCGGCTTGCCGGCGTCCTTCAACAGGTACATACCCTTGATGATGCCTTCCTCGGCCCCCTGCGGCAGATCCGGATGGCTGTAGTTCTCGTTCATCACGGTGAGGTAGTAGTACACATCCTCCTGCTCCTGCAGCATGCGACGCACGCCATCCTGCAGCACCACCGCGACTTCGTAGGAGAACGTCGGGTCATACGACTTGCAGTTCGGGATCGCACCGGACAACAGGTGCGAATGGCCGTCCTCATGCTGCAGGCCTTCACCGTTGATGGTGGTGCGGCCGGCGGTGCCGCCGATCAGGAAGCCGCGTGCGCGCATGTCACCGGCGGCCCAGGCCAGGTCGCCGATGCGCTGGAAACCGAACATGGAGTAGTACACGAAGAACGGCAGCATCGGCTGGTTGCTGATGCTATAGCTGGTGGCCGCAGCCATCCAGGCAGCCATGCCACCCGCTTCGGAGATGCCTTCCTGCAGTACCTGACCCTGCTGGTCCTCGCGGTAGTACAGCAGCTGGTCGGCGTCCTGCGGACGGTACTTCTGGCCGAACGGCGCGTAGATACCGATCTGGCGGAACATGCCTTCCATGCCGAAGGTGCGAGCCTCGTCGGCCACGATCGGCACCACGCGCTCACCGATCTGCTTATCACGCAGGAGCAGGTTCATGCCACGCACCAGCGCCATGGTGGTGCTGATTTCGCGGTCGCCGGTGCCCTTGGTGATCTGTTCGAACGCGGCCAGTTCCGGCGCCTTGATCTTCACGTCGGTGTGGCGACGGCGCTGCGGTAGCGCACCGCCGAGCGCGCGACGGCGCTCCAGCATGTACTGCACTTCCGGCGAATCCTTGCCCGGGTGGTAGTACGGCACGTCCTTGAGCTGATCGTCCGGCACCGGGATATTGAAACGGTCGCGGAAGTGGCGCACGGATTCTTCGTCCAGCTTCTTCTGCTGGTGCGTCGGGTTCTGCGACTCGCCGGCCGCGCCCATGCCGTAGCCCTTCACCGTCTTGGCCAGGATCACCGTGGGCATGCCCTTGGTGTTCACGGCCTGGTGATAGGCCGCGTAGACCTTGTGCGGATCGTGACCGCCGCGGTTGAGGCGCCAGATGTCGTCGTCCGACAGGTTGGCGACCATCTCACGCGTTTCGGGATACTTGTTGAAGAAGTGCTCACGCGTATAGGCGCCACCGAAGGCCTTGCAGGCCTGGTACTCGCCGTCGACGGTTTCCATCATCAGCTTGCGCAGCACGCCCTTGGTGTCGCGCGCGAGGAGCGGATCCCAGTAGCTGCCCCAGACCACCTTGATGGCGTTCCAGCCGGCACCGCGGAACACGCCTTCCAGTTCCTGGATGATCTTGCCGTTGCCGCGCACCGGACCGTCCAGGCGCTGCAGGTTGCAGTTGATCACAAAGACCAGGTTGTCCAGGCCTTCGCGGCCGGCCAGCGAGATGGCACCGAGGGACTCGGGCTCGTCGGTTTCGCCATCGCCCATGAAGCACCAGATCTTGCGGTCGGTCTTGGGCATCAGGCCGCGGTGTTCCAGATACTTCCAGAACTGCGCCTGGTAGATCGCCTGGATCGGGCCCAGACCCATCGACACCGTCGGCACCTGCCAGTAATCGGGCATCAGCCACGGATGTGGGTACGAGGACAGGCCGCGGCCATGACCGGCCACTTCCATGCGGAACAGGTCAAGCTGCTCCTCGTTGATGCGGCCTTCGAGGAAGGAGCGAGCGTAGATGCCCGGGCTGGAATGGCCCTGGTGGAACACCAGGTCGCCCGGATGATCGGCGCTCGGTGCGCGCCAGAAATGGTTGAAGCCCACGTCATACAGCGTCGCCGACGAGGCAAAGCTGGCGATATGGCCACCCAGCTCGCCCGGCTTGCGGTTGGCGCGCACGACCATGGCCATGGCGTTCCAGCGGACCAGGGTGCGGATACGCCATTCCATCGCCGCATCGCCGCTCATCTTGGCTTCGTTCGGCGGCGCAATGGTGTTGACGTATTCGGTGGTCGGGTTGAACGGCAGGTAGCCGCCAGCGCGACGGGTCGAATCGACCATCTTCTCCAGCAGGTAGTGCGCGCGCTCGGTGCCGTCATGGTTGATGACCGCATCTAGCGATTCGAGCCACTCTTTGGTTTCGGTGGGGTCGAGGTCCTGGTGGAGGATGTCGTCGAGCTGATCCATGGGGAGCTTCTCTCCGCGGCGCCGGGGGAGTTGGCGCGGCTGTAGGTGGATCGCCTCTCTATGCGCGAGGCGGGGAACCCTTCGAGTTTAGCTCCGGCGCGGTTTTTCGCCAATTGAATCGAGACAATACGGCGGCGAATGGGGTCAGGGATGTGCGCCGGATGCTCGGGCTTGGCGACTGGCAGGAGCCGTCGTCCGGCGGACGCTGGGACCTAGTGACATTCAAGGTGTTGAATATGCTGGGGGTGACGCCTCCCTCGATGCCTCGCCATGCTGTCGCTTACGACCGAAGGGAGTCTGGGGGACGTCGTGGGCGTTTCGACTACCTGTCGGGGCTTCAGCCAAAAGAAAACGGGCCTCAAGGGCCCGTTTCAAACACGCCTGAGCGATCACTCAACCCATCAGCTGCGCTTCTCACCCTGCGCAGCACGAATTTGCGCATCCACCGCGGCAATCGCCGTCATGTTGACTACGCGACGCGGCGTAGCCGCCGGAGTAAGGATATGCGCCGATTTGTTGATGCCCATCAGGATCGGGCCGATCGCTACGCCGTCGGTCATCACGCGCACCATGTTGTAGGTGATGTTGGCGGCGTCGAGGTTGGGCATCACGAACAGGTTGGCGCGACCGCTCAGGGTGGTGTTGGGGAAGATGCGGTGACGCAGCGCTTCGTCCCACGCCGTGTCCGCCTGCATTTCGCCATCCATGTTGAGCTTGGGCATGCGCGCCATGAGGATCTCGCGCACCTTGCGCATTTTCGCCGCGCTCGGGTTGTCGTGACTGCCGTAGTTTGAGTGCGAAAGTATCGCCACCCTGGGCTCGACACCGAACAGCTTCAGGCGGTAGGTTGCCTGCATGGTCGCTTCGGCGATCTGCTCGGCGGTGGGATCACACTGCACGTGCGTATCGACGAAGAACCATGCGCCCTGGTCGTTGATCACGCCGGTCATCGCCGAGGTGCACTGCACGCCCGGGTCCAGGCCGAACACGCTGCGCATATAGCCGAGCTTTTTGTGGAAGCGACCGACCAGGCCGCTGATCATCGCGTCCGCCTCGCCACGTTCGACCATTAGCGAGGCAATCAAGGTGGGACGTGAACGCAGCAAGTTCTTGGCGGCTGCCGGGCTCACACCGCGACGCTCGGTCAGCGCGTGGTATTGCTGCCAGTAGTCGTTGAAGCGCGGATCATCGTTGATATTGGTGAGTTCGAAATCCACGCCCACGCGCATGCGCAGGCCCAGGCGCTCGATGCGCGCCTCGATCACGTCCGGGCGGCCGATCAGGATCGGGAACGCGAGGCGCTCGTCGATCACCGTCTGCACGGCGCGCAAGACCGTCTCTTCCTCGCCTTCGGCGTAGACCACGCGCTTGGTATCGGCGCGCGCACGCTCGTACACCGGCTTCATCAACAGGCCGGTGCGGTAGATGAACTGGCCGAGCTTCTCGAGGTAGGCCTCCAAATCCACGATGGGACGGGTGGCCACACCCGACTCCATCGCCGCCAGGGCAACGGCCGGCGCCAGCATCACCAGCAGGCGCGGGTCGAACGGACGCGGGATCAGGTACTCCGGACC
>DASXND010000068.1:0-3490 GCA_036495265.1 Dyella sp. | reverse complement strand
CACCGCACGAAGTGGGTGCCCAACGTCGGACTGGTCTACAAACTCACCCCTGATGTGGCGCTCTACAGCAGCATGGCCAGCGGCTTCCAGCCGGTGTCCTTCCTCGGCGAAAACGGCCGCCCGCTGGTGCCGGCGCTGTCGCGCCAGCTGGAGGCGGGTGCCAAATTCAATCTGTTCGACCAGCGCGCGCGACTCACCGTATCGCTGTACCGCATCATGCTCGATCACAGCTACGTGCTGGTGTCGCCGAAGCCGCCAAACTTCGCCGAGCTGGGGCCCGGCCAGACCAATCGCGGCGCGGAGCTGGAATTTGCCGGCCGGGTGGCGCCGGGGCTGGACCTCAGCAGCAGCTACACGTTCGCGCAGATCAGCAACCACGACAGTACGGCGGCAACCGGCGCACCGCGCCAGCGCTTCAACCTGTGGGCCAGCTACGGGTTCCAGGGGGAGGCCTTGCACGGCTGGGGTGTTGCCGGCGGCGTGCTCGCCCGCAGTCATTCGCTGGGCCAGAGCCTGGATGGCGAAAGCTACTTCACGATTCCAGGGCAGGCCGAAGTGTCTGCCAACGTGTCGTATCGCACCGATCGCTGGCGCCTGACGCTGGGGGTGAAGAATCTTTTGGCCCGGCGTCTTTACGCGGAAAATTTCGACGAAACGTTCGTGCCTATCCGCACCCGCCGAACGTTCCTGCTAACCGGCAGCTACGACTTCTAGGATGGCGCCTGCGCAGCGTGGCAGCACAGGCGGCTCGGTACGTTGCAGTGATTTTTCCGCGTCATGAAAAAGCCCCGGGAGTTCCCTCCCGGGGCTTTTCGTTTCATCGAGCGGGGCGTTTATTCACCGCTGGTCTTGGCGCCGGCCTCCGTCGTGGTGGCGTCGCCGGCAGCGGCCTTGGCCTTGTGGCTGGTGTGCTGCTTGGTGGCCTTGTGGCTTGCGTGGGTGGCCGTGTCGGCCGCCTTGGTGGCGGTCTGATCGGCCGTCTTGGCAGTGTCCTGCGCTGTCGCGCCGGCGGTCGTGCTCGCTTCGGTCTTGGTCGCGGCGGCGGTCTGGGCGAAAGCCGGCACGGTCAGGATGGAAGCAGCGGTGACGAGCAGGGCGGCAAGCATGGTCTTACGCATGAGGTAAACCTCCAATGGGGATGTGCCGTCGAAGACGTTGCTTCGGGGCTGGGACCAACGCTAGACGCTGCTCGCACTACCGAACCTGAACGAAACGGGGTGTCTTAAGCAAGCAGACAGATCCGTGAATTTTCGCCTTGCGTCGTATCAAGCATGTGCCCCAGGCCGCTTGAAAAGCTCGGAGAACGGCCGCCCAGCTCAACTCTATGGACGTCCAAACCATCGCGGTCGATCACTGCCGGGCACCGACGGCGTCGATGGACTCGCCCGGCGCGTCGGCTTCAACCTCGCCGGCATCCGCGATTTGTAGCTCGGCCTTGGGCAGCATCGGGTCCAGCTTGCCCTTGAAGCGCAGCAAGGCGACGTTCGCCATGCCCTCGTCGGCCGCATTCCCAACTCCCTCCCCAGCCGCTGGCGACGCGCCTGGCGCTTGCGTCAGCGCCGCCAGCTCCGGCGCGATGACCTGGGTAAGCGCGAAGTAGGCATCGTCGCGGATGCCCGTCCGCTCGAGCAGCCGCCCCGGCAACATCCACGATGCGAGTGCCTCATGCATGGCCGGTCTAGGATTGCGCGGATTGACCAGCAGCCAAGTGCTGGCCTGGCTCAGCATGTCCTTGCCATCAATGAAACCGGCACTGTGAAACGTGTCCGTGAGGGCGGGCAGGTGATCGCCGTAGAACAGCAGCAGGGTGGGGCGATCGCGCCTGGCGAGCAGGTCGGCCAGTCGGCCAAGCTCCTGGTCGGCATGCTGCAGGTGATACAGGTAGGTCTGCAGCTCCTGCTTGTGCTTGCCTGTGACGCCATCCGGAACGGGCATGGCATCGCGCGCGGCGACGTCCGCCGGGGTGACATCGTAGGGTCCGTGCGCTTCGATGCTGATGGCGAACAGGAACTGCGGTGGCCCGGCGTCCTTGAGCCGGTCCATGATCGCCTCGGTCATGGCACTGTCGGCCATGTACTGTCCATCCATGGCGGCACGGGTGGGGAAATCCGCGCGCGATGCAAAGTGGTCGAAGCCGATGGCGCGGAACGCCGTTATGCGGTTCCAGAAGCCAGGATCATTGCCATGCAGCGCCATCGTTTCGTAGCCGTGAGCGCGCAGCGTGCGCACCAGGCTCGGCACGATCTTGTTGTTCATTTGCAGGTAGGGAAATTGCAGGTCGTCGAAGTAGCGCAGCGAGAGCCCGGTCAGTACCTCGAACTCGGTGCGGATGGTACCGCCGCCAAAGGTGGGGACGTGGAGGGGGCCGCTCTCGCCCTGTGTGGCGAGTCGCCGAAGATGGGGTATGAGGTCGGTGTGCTCGTAACCCTTCAGGATGGAAGGATCGAAGAACGACTCGCTTTGTACGACGACGATATCCGGTGTTTCACCCTGATCCTGCGTCGTTGACTTCAGGCGTGCGCGTAAGGCGACGTTGGAACGTTCGATCAATTGCTGCGCGGCGCTGGCGTCGGCTTGCTTGCCTGCATGGCCCTGGTGCAAGTGAAACATCAGCAATGAGCTGACCAGGCCGGAATGATCGGCGGTTGCCGAAGCCGACCACGGTTCCAGCCACAAGTAGCCGCCTCCGTAGATCTTCGCCCAGCCCGGCATGCCGGCGAGCAAGGTGGCCAGCAAGGCAAGCAGGGACACGCCCGACCACAGCCGCTTGCCGCGTGTGCGGCGCGCAAACAGCGGCGGCTCGATGCGCCACGCGATGAGCATCGCGATGACCGAGCCGATCACGCACAAGTACGGCCAGGGACTCGTCGGCATATAACTGCCCAGCAACGGCAGCCCACCACGACGCAGCTGGCCGAGCATGTGGAAGTCGGCCGGCATCAGCGGCGTGCCCAGATGGTTCACCTTCAGGCTGTTGATGCCGTACACCAGCGCCTGCAGCAGGAAGGCGAGCCCGAACGACAGCAGCGCGCGCCGGCTAAGCACCAGCAGCAACGCCGCCAGCAGCAAGCCGGGCAGCGCGTTGGCCAGCAGGAAGCTTGGCTGGATCAGTGCTTGCGCGGGGCTCACCCCGACGCCGCCGTCGACCAGACCGGTCAGCAGGGTGAACGCCAGGGCCAGCAGGGCGACCACGGCCACGCGAAAAGAGATGGAGCGCGCACCCGGCGCGGGCGGAGTCGCTGACATGGTCACGGCATCCTGCTGATGGCTGTCATGGCTCGGACATCGGAATGTAACGGCTTGGGTATGAACGAATCATTGAGCGCCGGGGCAGGGTGGATGCATATGGCTCAGTGCGGTAAGAGCGCGCCCCCGCACCGATGCGGGTCGTGCCCTTTGGGCGTCGTGGCCCGGTTGTCGGGTAGTCGGCGGGCACTTACGGCACAATGCGCCGATGCCTGCCCTGGAATCCCCCGCGCTACGAGCGCTG
>DASXND010000067.1:0-5667 GCA_036495265.1 Dyella sp. | reverse complement strand
CGACATGCCAGTCCAGGCCCAGGCGGACCGGCAGGTGCAAGGTGGCGTAGACGTTCACGAAGGCGCCGCAATGCAGGGCGTAGCTCAGGATCGGCGTAGCTATCAAAGGCAGCTGCAGCAGCTGGGCCCAACTGGAGAACGACACGCCGCGCTCGCTGCCTTCCAGCAACATCACGCCGGCGATCAGCACGAAGCCGTACAGCACCAGTCCGATCACCGCGACCAGCGATTCATGCGTGGAGCCGAGTGGGAACAGGCGCCGCGCCATGTTGACGAGGCCGTAGAAGCCACCGGCCACTTCGAGGATGCCGATCAGTCGGAAAAGGAAGTTACGCACGTGGCCGCCCAGTTCAAAAACGGGGAGCTTAGCTGCTTCCTCTCCCCTCTGGGGAGAGGAGCAGTTCGTCGATTACAACGCCTCGGCCAGCTCATGCAGGTCAGTGATGTGTTGTTCCCACCAGCGCGCCTCGGCCGCGAACGGGAAGGCGGCGGGGAAGGCGGGGTCGTGCCAGCGGGCGGCGATCCAGCCGGCGTAGTGCAGCTGGCGCATCGCGCGCAAGGCGGGCACCAGGGCCAGTTCGGTGAAGTCGAAGTCGCGCATCTGCTGGTAGCCATCGAGCAGGGCATGCATGGCCGACTCGTCATTGGCGAGCATCCACAAGTCCTGCACGGCCGGGCCCATGCGCGCATCGTCGAGATCGACGAAATGCGGTCCGCCGTCGGTCCACAGCACATTGCCGGGATGGCAGTCGCCGTGCAGGCGCAGCTGGCGTACCGGTCCTATCGCCTCCAGGCGCGCCGCGACGGCGCCGTCCACACGCTCGGCCGCCGCGCGGTAAGCCGCTTGCAGCGAAGGCGGCAGTAGGGTCGAAGCGAGCACGGCCTGCATGGGCAGTTCGATCAGCGTGGCGCGATCGATGCGGCCACGATGCTCAAAGGGCCGTCGCGCGCCGACGCTATGGATGCGCGCGATCAGACGTCCCAGCCACTCCAGTTGCTCCGTCGATTCCAGCGACGGCGCGCGTCCGCCACGACGCGGCGTGAGGGCGTAGCGAAAGCCATCGTGATGCAGCAGGGTGCGTCCGCCGAAAACCAGTGGCGCCACCACGGGCAACTCGTCGGCGACCAGTTCCACGGCAAAGGCGTGTTCTTCGAGGATCGCCGCATCGCTCCAGCGATATGGGCGGTAGAACTTGGCAATCACCGGTGCGGCGTCGTCCAGGCCGACCTGCCATACGCGGTTCTCGTAACTATTGAGTGCGAGCAGGCGCCCGTCCGGCCATAGCCCGCAGGCGGTAACGGCATCGAGGACGCGATCCGGATCGAGCGTGGCGTAGGGCGCTAGCTCGCTCAACGGGGTGCCACGGGACGGGCGGGGATGACCGCCATGGTGATGCGCGAAATACACACCAGCTCGCCGCTTTCGTTCTCGATGCGGATTTCCCAGACCTGGGTGGTGCGGCCCAGATGCACCACACGGGCGGTGCCGGTCACGATGCCGCTGCGCACGCCGCGCACATGGTTGGCATTGATATCCAGGCCGACGGCCAGCTCCTGCGACGGGTCGAGCGTCAGCATGGCTCCGATGCTGCCCAGGGTTTCGGCTAGCGCCACCGAAGCGCCGCCATGCAACAGGCCGTAGGGCTGGTGGGTGCGGTGATCGACCGGCAGGGTGCCACGTACCCAGTCATCGCCGATCTCGGTGATATGCATGCCGAGCGTCTCCATCATGGTGTTGGCGCTCCAGCCGTTGATGCGCTCAAGCGAGGGTTCCTGCTTCCAGATGGCCATGGCGGTTGATTCTTGGGGGTGGGACCCGCATTGTCGATCGACTGCCATCGCCGCGACAATGCGTGGCGACATCAGCCGGTCCACCAGAGCAGCCCATTGTTTACCGTTACCCTCCAATCTTCCGGTCGCCATTTCCCGGTCGCACCGGGCGAAAGCGTGCTGGAAGCCGCGCAGCGCGCCGGCATCGCCTTGCCGTATTCGTGCCGCGCCGGCGTCTGCGGCAGCTGCAAGGCAATCCTGCTGAGCGGGCATTGCGAATATCCGCGCAACCCGCCCGTGGCGCTGAGCGGCACCGCGCCGTCCCAGCACGCCATTTTGCTGTGTCAGGCCGTGCCGACCGAAAATCTGCTGATCGAGGCGCGCGAAGTCACCTCGGTGGAGGACATTGCCCGCCGCCAGCTCGATGCCCTGGTGACGCGCAAATGGATGCTGGCGCCCGACGTGGTCGGCCTGCAGCTGCAGCCCGCAGCCGCGGAGGCGCGCCTGCAATGGCTGCCCGGCCAGTATCTCGATGTGCTGCTTGACGAAGGACGCCGCCGCCCGTTCTCGATCGCCAATCACCCGCAGGCGGATGGCAGCATCGAGCTGCATGTGCGGCACGTTGCAGGTGGCGGCTTCACCTCCTGGGTGAACGACGGCATGCAGCTGGGTGATGCATTGCGCATCGAAGGTCCGCTGGGCACCTTCGTGCCGCGCGAGGACTCGGAGCGGCCGATGATCTTCATGGCGGGTGGCACCGGTTTTGCGCCGGTGAAGGCCATCGTCGAGCACTTCATCGCGCTCGGCACGCGACGCCCGATGCGGGTTTACTGGGGCGCCCGCAGTGCGACCGATCTGTATCTGCGCGAGATGGCCGAGGGCTGGGCTCGTCAGGCGCACGACCTGGTTTTCCATGCCGTGCTGTCCGATCCGGAACAGGCGGCGAGCAGCGGCCTGCGCATGGGACTGGTGCACGAGGCGGTGCTCGACGATCAGCCCGATCTTGCCGGCTACGACGTCTATATGAGCGGCCCGCCCGCGATGATCGATGCCGGCCGCAAGCTGTTTATCGATGCAGGCCTGGCCGAGAGCCGCCTCTATTACGACTCGTTCGACTATGCGCCGGACGTGTTGGCGCAGATTCTCGGCGGCCGCGCGGGCATCGCTGGCTTGTAAGCCGCGTTCGCGTGCCGCATTTCAGGGAGACCCCACATGGGAGCGCTTCCATGGCCCGACATCATCGTTACCGCGTCACCGTCGAACATCTCGCACCCGCGAAAGAGGGCGAGGCGCTGCACGCGCCCTTGCAGTTCGAGGCGATCAATCATGACGAGATCCTGGCGATTGCCGACCGCCTGCGCACACGGCTGGACTACGGCGACGACGAGACCGCCCAGCTGGCAGTCGGCCTGAAGCTATTCGGCGAAATCATGCTCAAGCATCGCGAGGATGCCCTGTTTGCGCCGTTGCGCGAGAGCTTCAGGGAATTCATCGGCGGCCTGAAGAAGCTGCCGGAGCGCGAGGGCTGAGCGCCCTCGCGCGGCCATACGAGGCTTACGGATTCTTGCCCTTGGCCACCGGCAGCTGTGCCTGCTGCCAGGCCAGCACACCACCACCCAGGGTATAGACCTTGGCGAAACCAGCCTTGACCAGGCGCGGTGCCGCCTTGGTGCTGGCGCCGCGGCCGTCCTTGTCGATCAGTACCACCGGCACGTCCTTGGCCTTGGCCAGGTCCTTGTGCTCAGGATCGAACTGGCTCATCGCCACATGGCGCGAGCCCGGCACGTGTGCCTTCTCATAGTCCGCATAGGCGGACAAATCCACCATCAGCGGGCCTTCGCGGTTGATCAGCAAGGTCAGGCCGGCCGGGGTCAGTTCCTTGTACTTGCGGAACAACGTGAGGATTTCCATCACGATGATCGCCAGCAGCAGGATCAGGAACAGCGCGGCGAGCGCGAGATGGTTGCCGATGAACTCGGGCAGCTTGTGCAGTACATCGCTCATTCGAAAACTTCCGCAGGCGCGACACAGGTCGCGCGGTTTGAACAGAACGGGCGATTATACGGGTAGCGCGGCCCGATCCGCTGCCGGCCCGCGGACAGGCCTACTCGCGGCTGATATCGGGCAGGCCGGTGACCAGCCACCAGCGCTTGCCCTCGGCGTCATAACGCCAGGTCTGGTGATCGGTCAGGGTGCGCTCGGACTGGGTGTTCACGTTCACCAGGTTGATTTGCACGACCTGGGTCACTTCGTTCTGGCCCTTCGGCGTCGGACCCTTGCCCTCGTCATATTCGCTCACCTTGAACTGCTGGTAGCGCCCCATGTCCAGCTTCGACAACGGGTGTGCCTCGCGCACCTTCGGGTCGACGAACTCCAAAGCGGTCGGAAAGTCGCCCCAGCGCATGGCATGGGCATAGGCATTCAACGTGGTGGTGAGCGTGTCGTTGCGCTTGTCGGTGGCGCAGCCGGCGAGCACGAGCATCGAAAACGAGGCGAGCAGGATCAGGATACGGCGCATGGAGCTTCCCCCTGGGACAAGGCCTGCATTGTGCCCAAGGATCAGCGCGTTTTCATACGGCGTCGGCCGACCGCCGTTTGGCGACAAAACGTGCCAGCAGCGTAGCCGCCGGTTTCTCGCCGGTGCCGGGAACCTGGCAGGTCACCTCGATGCGGGCGCGGCCACGTGCGGCCAGGGTATTGACGAAGGTGGCCCAGTCCGCCCCATCAGCCAGCCTCGCCTGGCTTTCGAAATCGGTCCATACGGGTTCGAGATAGCGCACGGTCGATTCGCCCACGAATACATCGCAGTCCAGCCCCCGCATGCGCAGTTCCAGCTCCACCAGGCCCCAGCAGGTCAGCGTCATCGCGCTCACCAGGCTGCCGCCGAAGGCACAGCCCTTGTCGTTGACGTTCGGTACGAGCGGTGCGGTGATCGAAAGATGCTGCTCATCGCAGCCCTGGAAATGCAGGTCCATGTTCTGCGCCAGCGGAATTTCGTCGCGCATAAAGGCAACCAGCTTGCGGGCAACGGTCTGTCGTTCGGTGGTGCTCATCGGTGTCAGGTACGTTCGGGGGAACGCGTAGTGTACGCACCCTAGGGCGTGTTCACCCTAATCAAGCGGCGCGCGCCGGGAGCTGTTTGCGCGCAGGCCTAAGGAAGAGCGAGGGCGTGGCCGGTACACTGCCGTAGCTTTCCAGGGAGGTGGCCATGGCGGTGCGACATACGACTTCGGAGCCCGGGTTGCGCGGGCGCACCGTGGTCATCACGCGCCCGGCGGGCGCGGGATCGGCCATGGCGCGCCAGGTGCGCCGGCTTGGCGGTGTTCCGTTCCTGCTGCCTGGGCTGTCGCTGCGCGAAGTGGATGACCCCGGGCAGGCGGCTATCGCCCTGGGTACGGCCCTCGCAGACGATCTGCTCGTGTTCACCAGCCCCGCCGCCGTGCGCTTTGCCGCGCGACTGGTCCCGCTGCGTACCCAGGCCACCGTGTTGGCCGTGGGTCAGGGTACGGCTCTCGCCTTGCGGCTGCACGGTGTAGGGACGCCGCTCGCGCCGGCGCAACGACAGGACAGCGAAGGATTGCTTGATCATCCCGCGCTCACTGACTTGCATGGCAGGCGGGTCGCGCTGATCGGCGCGGCGGGTGGTCGTGGTGTATTGCGCGCCGAGCTGGCGACGCGCGGTGCGCAGTTGCGCGAAGTTCACGTGTATCGGCGTGTGCCGCCGCGTTGGCAGCGGCGTCAGCTCCAGGCCGTCGCGGCCTTGTCGCCCGATGCGCGCGTGCTGCTGTCGAGCGCCGAGGCCCTGGGGTGTTTGCGCGAGGGGTTGCCGCTGGCCGCTTACGCGGCGCTGACTGGTGCCATCGCGGTGGTGAGTAGTGAGCGCTTGGCTGGGGCAGC
>DASXND010000066.1:0-3011 GCA_036495265.1 Dyella sp. | reverse complement strand
GGAGATCCCCATGAGCGCGCAGCCCAATCTTGGCATGCAGGTCACCACCTTCGAAAACCCCATGGGCATCAACGGATTCGAGTTCGTCGAATTCGCCGCTCCTGCCGACCGCGCCCATGAACTGCATACGCTGTTCAAGAACATGGGTTTCACCGCCGTACTCAAGCACAAGTCGCGGCCGATCACGGTCTACCGCCAGGGCGGCGTGAATGTCTTAGTCAACGAAGATCCCGATTCGTTCGCGGCTGATTTCGCCAAGGCGCATGGTCCCTGCGCGGCCGGTTTCGCCATCCGCTTCCAGAAGCCCGCTGCCGAAGTCCTGAACACCGTGATCGGCAACGGTGGTGAGGCGATCACCGAGAAAGCCCAGACCAAGGCCGTGAATGCGCCGGTCGTGAAGGGTATTGGCGACTGCATGCTCTATCTGGTCGATCGTTACGGCGACAAGGGCAGCATCTATGACGGCGACTACGAGCCGATCCCTGGCGTGGACCAGCATCCGACCGGCTTTGGCCTCACCTTTATCGATCACCTGACGCACAACCTCTACTTCGGCAATATGCAGAAGTGGTCGGACTACTACGAGCGCCTGTTCAACTTCCGCGAGATCCGCTACTTCGACATCAAGGGCGCCAAGACCGGCCTGGTATCCAAGGCGATGACCGCACCGGACGGCATCGTGCGCATTCCGCTCAACGAATCGAGTGATCCGAAGTCGCAGATCAACGAATACCTCGATGCGTACCACGGCGAAGGCATCCAGCACATCGCCTGCTTCACCGACAATATCTACGACACGGTGGAAGCGATGCGTGCCAAGGGCGTGGCCTTTCTCGACACGCCGGACGCCTATTTCGAGGTGATCGACCAGCGTATTCCGGACCATGGCGAAGACGTGCCGCGCCTGGCCAGGAACAAGATCCTGATCGACGCCGACCCGGAGACCAAGCAGCGCAAGCTGCTGCAGATCTTCACGCAGAACAATATCGGCCCGATCTTCTTCGAGATCATCCAGCGCAAGGGCAACGAGGGCTTCGGCGAAGGCAACTTCCAGGCGCTGTTCGAGTCGATCGAACGCGACCAGATGAAGCGCGGCGTGCTGTAAGGCGCTTGCACGGTGGCCGCCACTGGCGGCCACCGTGGTACGAACGATCAGTGCGGAAAACTGCCGTTCCTTATCATGGTGGCAATCATTGCGCCAAAGAACATGAAGTAAACGGCGGAGATGACGATGCCGACGAGGATGAGCACGCCCAGGACCACGAAGTAGGTGCGCAGCTTGGCGAGCGATTCCTTCAAGGCGTCGGCATCGCCACTGAGCTGGGCGCGTTCGATGGCGTTGGCGGACTTCATGAGCAGCAAGCCCATCCAGATCGGCAGCCAGGCGATGACAATGCCGATAATGGAGAGGGCGATAAGGACCCCATGGACGATGGACACGATGCCGACGAACTTCATCCATCCCTTGCCCGAGGCGAGCGGCTGGCTGAGATCCTTGATCGAGGGGACGGCGGTGGCTTGGCCGAGTGACGAGAACGAGTCGGACATGTGGTTTCCTTTGGTGTCGTTGCAATGAATGAACAACAACGCCTCTTCCCTTGAGCGAGGCGGGCCAGCAGTCGTAGGCAAGAGTAATAGGATCGTGCGGTGTCGTGCATGCCACCGCCCTATCGGACAGATCGCGGAGCTTCCATGTCAGCCAGCAAGCAGCAGTACCAGTCCGGTTTCGCCAATGAATTCGCCACCGAGGCCCTGCCTGGTGTGCTGCCGGAAGGGCAGAATTCGCCGCAGCGGGTGGCCCACGGCCTTTATGCCGAACAGCTATCGGGCACGGCGTTTACCGCCCCCCGGCATAGCAATCGCCGCAGTTGGCTGTATCGCATTCGCCCCGCGGCGATGCACCACCCGTTCGAGGCGATGCCGCCAAGTCGCTTCAACAACCGCTTTGGCGAGGTGCCGGCTTCGCCCAACCAGTTGCGCTGGGACCCGTGGCCGCTGCCGAGCGAGCCGACCGATTTCATCGACGGCCTGGTGACCCTGGCCGGCAACGGCAGTGCGGCCGATCAGACGGGTGTGGGCATCCACATCTATGCCGCCAACCGATCGATGCAGGGTCGCTACTTCTACGACGCCGATGGCGAGTTGCTGATCGTGCCGCAGCTGGGTCGCCTGCGCCTGGCCACCGAGCTGGGCATCATTGAACTGGAGCCGCTGGAAATCGCGGTGATTCCGCGCGGCGTGCGCTTCCGGGTCGAACTGCTGGACGAGGCCGCGCGTGGCTATGTCTGCGAGAACTTCGGCGCCTTGCTGCGCCTGCCGGATCTCGGTCCCATCGGCAGCAATGGCCTGGCCAATCCGCGCGACTTCCTCACGCCCGTTGCTGCCTATGAAGACGTGGAAGGCCAGTTCGAGCTGATCGCGAAATTCCAGGGCGAGCTGTGGCGCGCGGCCATCGATCATTCGCCGCTCGACGTCGTCGGCTGGCATGGCAACTACGCGCCCTACAAGTACGATCTGCGCCGCTTCAACACCATCGGCTCGATCAGCTACGACCATCCGGACCCGAGCATCTTCCTGGTGCTGCATGCGCCCAGCGATACGCCGGGCGTCAGCAATATGGATTTCGCGATCTTTCCGCCGCGCTGGCTGGTGGCGCAGCACACGTTCCGCCCGCCGTGGTTTCACCGCAATATCGCCAGCGAGTTCATGGGCCTGATCACCGGTACCTATGATGCCAAGGCCGAGGGTTTCGTACCCGGCGGCGCCTCGCTGCACAATTGCATGAGCGGGCATGGACCGGATGCGGCCACGTTCGAAAAAGCCTCGGCCGCGGATTTGTCCAAGCCCGACGTGATCACCGGCACCATGGCTTTCATGTTCGAGACGCGTCGCGTGATTCACCCGACCCAACAGGCACTGGAAGCACCGCAGCTGCAGGGCAATTACTACGAGTGCTGGCAGGGCATCCGCAAGCACTTCACTGGCGGCTAAGCGCCGGCAACAACAAACCC
>DASXND010000065.1:0-13263 GCA_036495265.1 Dyella sp. | reverse complement strand
GCACCAGGAGTGGAAAGCGAAACAGCATGCCGACGTAGGCCGCCAGCCCTGCACAGGCCACGGGTGCGTTCCATGAACTCGCTCCGGCCATGCCTCTCCCCTTGTAAGTTTCCGGGTAAGCCACGACGCTATCCCACCGCTTGGCGTGTCACAAGGGCAAGAGCCCTTCGCTCGCGCTACACCCCATCTGCCTGGCCGGAATCCATGACTGCATCACCGCATCCGCGTGGCGCCGAGCTGGCGCTGCTCGCGACCATCCTGATCTGGGCCTATAGCTGGGTCGTGATGAAGCAGGTGCTGCAACACGCCGGCCCCTTTGATTTCGCCGCGCTGCGCTACGTGCTGGGGGCGCTGCTGTTGTTCGGCGCCTTGCTGGCGACACGCCAATCGCTGCGGCCGCCGCCACTGCTGCCCACCGCCATGATCGGCCTATGCCAGACCGCCGCCTTCCAGGGGCTGGGGCAATGGGCGCTGGTGAACGGCGGTGCGGGCCGTATCGCCCTGCTGGCTTACACCATGCCGTTCTGGGCCGTGCTGCTGGCATGGCTGATCCTGAGCGAACGGCTCACGCCGCGCCGTTGGCTGGGCCTCGGTCTTGCCGCGGTCGGGCTGGTTTGCATCATCGAGCCCTGGCACGGCCTGGGCAACACCAGCAGCACCCTGCTGGCAATCGGCGCCGGCATGGCCTGGGCCTTGGGCACGGTATTGAGCAAGCGTGTGTTCCTGCATCACGCACCGACGCCGCTCAATCTCACCGCGTGGCAAATGTTGTTTGGTGCGATCGCCTTGGTCATTGTCACGCTATGCGTACCGCAGCGCTCGATCGACTGGAGCTGGGGCTTTATCGGCGGACTCGCCTACAGCGTGGTGATGGCCTCAAGCATCGCCTGGGGCTTGTGGCTGGTCGTGCTTCAGCGCATGCCAACCGCAGTCGCCAGCCTGGCCAGCCTTGGCGTGCCCATCGTCAGCGTGCTGCTGGCGTGGGCAATCCTGCACGAGCGTCCCAGCGCGACGGAAGTGGTAGGCATCGTGTTTGTCTTGCTCGGACTGGTCGCCGTGAGCGGCTTGCGGCTGCGCCGTGGCTGAGTCGCCTCACCGGCGCGGCGCTACAATAAGCGCCTGGTTTCCCGCAGGAACGTCATCTTGAACGTGAAAGACAGCAATGGCGCCGTGTTGCTCGACGGCGACTCGGTGCAGGTCATCAAGGACCTCAAGGTCAAAGGCTCGTCGCAGACGCTCAAGCGCGGTGCGGTGTTCAAGTCCATTCGCGTGGACGAGGACAATCCGGAAGAAGTCGAATGCCGTGATGGGCGTTCGACGCTGGTGTTGAAGACGTGCTTTATCAAGAAGGTCTGAGGCGCCGCACTGCTCCCTCTCCCCTTCGGGGAGAGGGTTGGGGTGAGGGGCCAATCTTGCGATAGGTCTTAGTCGAAGAAGGCTCTTTTGAAACCTTACCGCGAGCACCCGCCCCTCACCTCGATCCTCTCCTCGCTCCTCAAAGCCGGGGCCATCCATGGCCCCTCCCCGCGTGCCCCGTAGGGGAGGAGGAACTTCGACTACCAAGGCAACGCGTCAAGATCGACATTGCCGCCGCTGAGCACCAGCCCCACGCGCCGCCCCGCAAAACGCTCCGGATACTTCAGCACCGCCGCGAGCACCGTAGCGCTGGAAGGTTCCACCACGAGCTTCAACTCATTCCACAGCAGCTTCATGGCAACGATGACTTCGTCATCACTCACCGTGGCCACCTGCACGCGATGCATGCGCAGCGCGTCGAAGTTGGTTTCGCCGATCAAGGTGCGCAGACCATCGCAAATCGTGTGGGCCGTAAACGGACCCACTCGCTGCCCCTGCGCCAGCGAACGGGCGGCATCGTCCGCGCCTTCCGGCTCGGCACCATGCAACACGAGCTGCGGGACCAAGCCATGTGCGGCAATGGCGGTGCCGGCGGCGAGACCGCCACCACCGACCGGCGTGATCAGCGCATCCAGTCCACCGCTTTGCTGCAGTAATTCCAAAGCGGCGGTGCCCTGGCCGGCCATCACACGGGTATCGGCATAGGGATGCACCAGTTCGGCGCCCGTGGCACGACGCACTTCCTCGGCCTTGGCTTCGCGTGCGGCCTGGGTCGCCTCGCAGCGATGCAGGATCGCCCCGGCCCGCTCGATCGCTTCCACCTTGGTACGCACCGCGCCATCCGGCACGATCACGTGCGCGGCGATGCCGCGCGTCGCTGCAGCCAGCGCCAACGCGTTGCCATGGTTGCCGGACGAATGCGTGACCACGCCGCGCGCCGCCTGCTCATCATTCAGTGACCACACCGCATTGCAGGCGCCGCGAAATTTGAATGCGCCGCCACGTTGCAGGTTTTCGCATTTGAAGTGCAGGTCGGCACCAGTCAGCGCATTCAACGTAGCGCTGCGGAGCACCGGCGTGAGCACGGCATAAGGCGCGATGCGCGCGGCCGCCTGCTGGACCTGATCGAAGCTGGGCAGGGCAGCCGGATTGACGTTGGGGCTCATGTTGATGCGATCTCCACACCGCAGAGGAAGCGCCTTTCGGCGCCGGGTTCGAGGCGAATGCTTGCGGCGCAATCGGGACGATTGAAGGCATCTGCCCAGCTTTCCATCGGCTCCAGTGCGACCGCGCGGCGTATATCGCGCGTCACCGTATCGGCCGTAAAGGCCAGCATCACACCGGAGGTCTGCCACATGGCGATCGCCAGTCCACTCGAAGGATCGCTCAGGCGGGTGCGCGCGCGACCGTCCGTGTCGCAGCGCAAATCCGTAAAGGCATGATTGAGCTCGCGCGTACCGATGGCCTGCGCCTGGCGGAAGTCGAGTTCGGGTGCATGTTCCAGGGCCACGCGCGCGGCGTCGCCGGGCAAGGGGATGAAGTCGGTATCCGTGCGCACCACGCTGGCGGCGGGAACCTGCAACATCCAGCTGTCGACCGGGCTGTCGCCAAGACGGAAATATGGGTGCCAGCCGAAGAAGCACGGTGCCGGCTGCTCGCCCACGTTGCGCATCTGCGCTTCCAGCGTGAGGCCGGCGGCATCGAGCGTGAAGGTCACCGCCAGATCGATGGCGAACGGATACCCGGGGTGCGCCCCTGGACGAATCGACTGCGTGGCGAAGCTGACGCGTGCCGCCTGCGCATCCGCTGATAGCTCGGTGATGTCGAAATCCACGCCACGCACAAAGCCATGCCGGGCCGCGCGCTGGGCGCCGTCGACGCCGGGCTGCAGGTCGAGTGCCTCGCCATCGAAGCGATAGCGCGCATCAGCAATGCGGTTGGCGAACGGCACCATGATGGCGAAGCGGGAACTGGGCCGGGAATCCAGCTCGCCGGCGTCGCGGTAACCATCGGCAAGATCATGCGAGCCATCGCGGGTCGGCACGGTAAAATTGACCAGGGTTGCCCCGCGCCGGGCAATACGCACGCACCGGTCATGGGCACGGTCGCGCAATACGGCGAGTTCGTGGACGCCCCACTGCTCGCGTTCCGCAAGATAGTCCGCCATTGCCTTGTCCTGCCTGGAAAGGGCCGCATGTTAGCCTGATCGGTCTCCCTAGCCCCAGCTGTCTCGATGACTACTCGTAGCGACGCCCCACCCACGCTTATCCGGCTCAACGAATACCGCGCTCCTGCCTGGCGGGTGGCGCAGCTGGAACTGGCCTTCGACCTCGGTATCGACACGACCGAGGTGACCTCGCGCCTGCATCTGCTGCGCGATCCCGACCAGCAGGAACCCCTGCGCCTGGATGGCGAGGGCCTGGAGTTGCTGTCGATCACGCTGGACGGTGAGGCACTGCCTGCCACCGCCTGGCGCTACGCGGACCAGGTGCTGGAAGTGGACGGTGCCCAGGACGGTAGCGTGCTGGAGACGCGGGTGCGCGTGCAGCCTGCCGCCAATACGGCGCTCGAAGGCCTGTATCTGTCCGGCAAGCGCGAGAGTGGCTTCCTGCTGACCCAGTGCGAGGCGCAGGGCTTCCGCCATATCACGTTCTTCCCCGACCGGCCGGACGTGCTGTCCAGCTTTACCGTCACCCTGTGCGCCGACCGTGACCGTTTCCCGGTACTGCTGGCCGGCGGTAATCCGGATGGCCAGGGCGAGCTGGAGAACGGCCGCCACTGGGCACGCTTTGTCGACCCGCACCCCAAGCCGAGCTATCTGTTCGCCCTGGTCGCCGGACGGCTGCAGAAGATCGAGCAGGACTACGTCACCTCCAGCGGTCGCGCGGTGAAACTGGTGATCTGGGCCGAGCCCGATGCCATTGGTCACTGCCATTACGCCATGGATGCGCTGGAGCGCTCGATGCGCTGGGACGAGCAGGCCTATGGTCGCGAATACGACCTCGACGTATTCCATGTCGTCGCCACGCACGACTTCAACATGGGTGCGATGGAGAACAAGGGCCTCAATATCTTCAACGCGAAGTACCTGCTGGCCGACCCCGACTCCAGCACCGACGACGAGTACCGCGCCGTTGAGGCCGTGGTGGCCCACGAGTACTTCCACAACTGGAGCGGCAATCGCGTCACCTGCCGCGATTGGTTCCAGCTGTCGCTGAAGGAAGGCCTCACGGTTTTTCGCGAACAACAGTTCTCCGCCGAGATGAACTCGCCCTCGCTCAAGCGCATCGAGGATGTCGCCCTGCTGCGTCGCGCCCAGTTCCCCGAAGATGCCGGCCCGCTGGCGCACCCGGTGCGTCCCGCGCAATACAGCGAGATCAACAATTTCTACACCGCCACCGTCTACGAAAAAGGCTCGGAATTGGTGCGCATGGTGGCCGGCCATCTGGGCCGCGACGGCTTCCGCCGTGGCATGGATTTGTACTTTTCGCGTCACGACGGCCACGCCGCCACGCTGGAGGATTTCCTGCGCGCGCTGGGCGATGCCAATGCCATCGACCTGATGCCTTATCTAGCGTGGTACAGCCAATCGGGCACGCCGCGCCTGACCGCACGCGGCCACTACGATCCCGCGCAGCGCACCTATACGCTGACCCTGTCCCAGCACACGCCACCCACCGCGGCGCAACCGCAAAAGCAGCCGCTGCCGATTCCGGTGAAACTGGCGCTGTTCGACCGTCACGGCCGCATGCTGCCGCTGCATCTCGCAGGTGACGCCGCGGCGCCGACGGAGACGACGGAGCGCGTCGTGGTATTGGACCGCGCCGAACAGACGTTCGTGTTCCGCCAGGTGGACTCGTCGCCGGTACCCTCTTTGCTGCGTGGATTTTCCGCACCGGTCATCCTCGAATGCGATGTCGCGCCGGCTGATCTCGCCTTGCTGCTGCGCCACGACGTGGACGGCTTCAATCGTTGGGAGGCTGGCCAACAGCTCGCCGCGCGTGCTTTCGACAATCTGCGCGATGGCGCGGGCACCTCCGCCCTGGACGCCTGGTGCGACGCGCTGGCGGCCTTGTTTGGCGAGACCGCGCTCGATGCGGCGCTGCTCGCCGATCTGCTGACGCCACCCGGCGAAATTGAACTGTCCGAGCGCGAGCGCCTGGTCGATCCCTCGCGCGTGCACGTGTTGCGCCTGCAGTTGCAGGAACGCCTGGCCCGGCGCATCGGCGGTGAAACGTTGCGGCAGCGCTATGAAGCACTTGCCGCACACACGAATCGGGATCTCGACGCCGCCAGCCAGGCGCAACGCCGCCTCAAGCGCCGCGTGCTGGACCTGCTCGCACTGATCGATGCCAACGCTGCGCAGAAGCTTGCCACCCTCCAGTACGACGACGCGCCGAGCATGACCGACCGTCTCGCCGCACTGGCGGTGCTGGTGCGAGGCGATGCGCCACAGTCCGGCGCCGCGCTGGTCCATTTCCGCCAGCGCTATGCGGACAACCCGCTGGCGATGGACAAGTGGTTCTCGGTGCAGACACAGCTGCCCGGCGATCGCGTACTCGATCGCGTGCGCCAGCTGGACGCCGATGCGGCATTCACGCTCAAGAATCCGAATCGCGTCAACGCCTTGTTCGGCGCGTGGGCACGCAATAACCCCGACGGCTTCCATCGCCCCGACGGCAGCGGCTATCGCCTGCTTGCCGAACGGCTGGTCCAGCTCGATACGATCAATCCTCAGGTCGCAGCGAGGCTGGCTACCGCCTTCAATGGCTGGCAACGCCTGGAGCCCACGCGGCACGCCGTGGCCAAGGCCGCGATCGACTCGCTGGCGGGGCAGCCCGGGCTATCCCGCAACCTCACCGAGATCGTGCGCAGCATGCTGCACGACTAAGTGCCTGATCTTTGCGCGATATCGCTGTCGCTCCTGCTCCCTCTCCCTCCGGGAGAAGGAGCAAAGCGCGTCATCGCCCCCGCTGCGTAGCCCGCGCTAAGCGCGCAAAAGAAAACGCCCGAGTGCTACCCGCCTAGGACGGGGCACCCGGGCGTAATGCTATTGCCGGGAGTACGCCACCCGCTCGTCGTAGTCCTCGCAAGGACCATGCGTCCGGGTCTCAGTCGCGCACCACTCTATAAGCGTTTAGCCGTCCATCCGGCCAAAGCCTGCTCAGCCTGCGCAAGCCATCAGGCAGGCAAACTTTCCAATGCGTCGCGAAGCCGGCTCATCCGGGTCAACAGGCGCGGACGCAGCGTCTGACGCTCGTTCTCGCTGCGTGCCTCCAAATGCTCCATGGCCATTTCGACCCGACCCAGCTCGATGAGCAGGTCGTGGTGCTGGTAAACCGGCTGAAGATCGAAGTTGCATTCCATCACACGAGCTCCTCAGAACAGTTGTCTTGGCTGGCTTGACTGCTGAAGCAATGCCCGTGCCATCGATGTGACGCGGATCACATTCATCGAGGGCTTGGATCACGAAATGACGCTGTACGTCATGAGGTGCCGAGACTCGGCACAAACGAGCGTTTTAGTCACTTTACGTTCACGCGTCAGGCGTAAATATCCAACCCGTAGCGCAGCGATTGGCTGCTGCCAGCTTTCCGTTTTCACGGTTTCTGGCGCCCGGCAACACGGTCATCCTGGATTCCCCCTGTTCCTGAGACCGCCGGGCGCCAGATCTTATTCAAGACCTGAAAAAGGCGACGGCGCCCCTAGGGGCGCCGTCTTGCTTCCTCTCCCGGCACACAATCGAACCCCTGTCGTTCGATCTCGGCGCGCGTTGCCGCGCAGCTTCTGCCCGTGAAAGTGCTGCGTTGTGCAAGCAGGAAGCGTGCCAGCATCCAGGCAAGGCTTGTGGAGTTACCATAGGCGTCGCATTTGGTCCATTCCTGCGCTTTCGGGGCAGTTTCATGTTTCATCCGACCCACTACGACGTCATCGTGATCGGCGGCGGCCACGCCGGCACCGAAGCCGCGCTCGCCTCGGCGCGCACGGGTGCGCGCACCCTTCTGCTCAGCCACAACATCGAGACGATCGGGCAGATGAGCTGCAACCCGGCCATCGGCGGCATCGGCAAGGGTCACCTGGTGAAGGAGATCGACGCCCTCGGCGGTGCCATGGCGCATGCCGCCGATCGCGCCGGCATCCAGTGGCGCACGCTGAATGCCTCCAAGGGGCCGGCCGTGCGCGCCACCCGTTGCCAGGCCGACCGCTCGCTGTACAAGGCCGCCATCCGGCGCCTGGTGGAAACCCAGCCCAATCTGGAGCTGTTCCAGCAGGCGGTAGACGACCTGATCCTGGACGGTGGCCGCGTCACCGGCGTGGTGACCCAGATGGGCCTGAACTTCCATGCACGGGCCGTGGTGCTGACCGCCGGCACCTTTCTGGCCGGCAAGATCCATATCGGCCCCGCGCAGTACGCCGGCGGCCGTGCCGGCGATCCGCCCGCCAGCACGCTAGCCCAGAAGCTACGCGAACTGCCGGTGGCTGCTGATCGCCTGAAGACCGGTACGCCGCCGCGCATCGATCTGCGCAGCATCGATTTTTCGGGCCTGGAGGAGCAGCCAGGCGACAGCCCCGCTCCGGTGTTCTCCTACCTGGGCTCGCGCGCCGAGCACCCGCGCCAGGTCAGTTGCTGGATCACCCACACCAGCGAGCACACCCACGAACTGATCCGCAGTTCGCTGGACCGCTCGCCCCTATACAGCGGCCAGATCGAAGGCATCGGTCCGCGCTACTGTCCGTCGATCGAGGACAAGGTGGTGCGCTTCGCGGAGAAGAGCTCGCACCAGATCTTTATCGAGCCCGAAGGTCTCGACACGTTCGAGATTTACCCGAACGGGATTTCCACCTCGCTGCCTTATGACGTGCAGTTGGCGCTCGTGCGTTCGATCAAGGGTTTCGAGAACGCGCATATCACGCGCCCCGGTTATGCGATCGAGTACGACTATTTCGATCCGCGCGGCCTGCACCCGTGGCTCGAGACCAAGACCATCCCCGGCCTCTACTTCGCCGGCCAGATCAATGGCACCACTGGCTATGAAGAAGCCGGCGCGCAGGGGCTGATCGCGGGACTCAATGCAGCGCTCGCGGTCAAGGGCGAATCGCCGTGGTATCCGCGCCGCGACGAGGCCTATGTCGGTGTGCTGATCGATGATCTCACCAGCAACGGCACCATCGAGCCGTATCGCATGTTCACCTCGCGCGCCGAGTATCGGCTGCATTTGCGCGAGGACAACGCGGACCTGCGGCTTACCGAAACCGGGCATCGCCTGGGCGTCGTTCCGCAGGCGCGCTACGACGCGCTGCGTGCCAAGCGCGACGCCGTGGAACGCGAGATTCATCGCCTGGGTGCGCTATGGGCTGCACCGACCAATACGCTGGGTGCGGCCATCGAGCGTCAGCTCGGTATCACGCTGAGCCGCGAAACCCATGCGCTCGACCTGCTGCGTCGTCCCGAACTGGACTACGCCAAGCTGACCTCCGTCGACGGCATTGCACCCGCCGTGGTCGACGAGAACGTGGCTGCCCAGGTCGAAGTGCAGACCAAGTACGCCGGCTACCTCGAGCGCCAGCGGCATGAAATCGACAAGCAGCGCCGCCACGAGCAGACCGCGATTCCCGGCAGCTTCGACTACGACAAGGTGCGTGGACTGTCGGCCGAAGTGCTGTTGAAGCTCAAGCGTGCGCGGCCGGAAACGATTGGCCACGCATCGCGGATCAGCGGCGTGACGCCCGCGGCCATCTCGCTGCTGCTCGTGCATTTGAAGCGCCACGCCGCCTGATCCGGGCTGACTTGCGATGAAACGCTTCAATCCTGATGGCATCAGGGTGAAAGCCGCAGCCGTGCCGCGCATGGCATCATGGATGCCATCGACTATGCGGAGCATGCGTTTATGGAAGTATGGATCGGACGGGACGGCGAGCGGCATGGCCCATACACGGAAGTGGAAGTGCGCCAGTGGCTACGCAGCGGGCAGGTAAGCGCGAGCGACCTCGGCTGGTACGAAGGCCTCGCCGACTGGCAGCCGCTATCCGCACTGTTTCCGGAGGAGCAGACTCAACCCGCTGCCCCTCCGCCGCCGATTTCCCAGGCACGGCCGTCGCAAACCACGTCCGCCTCACTGGACGATAACGCGGGATTCTGGAAGCGTGTCGCCGCCTACTTGATCGATAGCGTCCTTCTTTACATCCCAAGCGCACTGATCGAAAAAATGATGGGCGGCGACGCGGCCCAGGCCACACTGGAACAGGCGCAACTCTCTGCCTCGAACGATGCGCAAGCGATGATGGCCGCGCTCAGCCAGTACTACACCACGATGATGCCGTCCTTTCTCATCATCACTGCGATGATCTGGCTGTATTTCGCGGTTTGTGAAAGCTCGGCCTGGCAGGCGACGATCGGCAAGCTCGCGCTTCGTATCCGAGTGACCGATATGCAGGGTCAGCGCATCAGCTTTCTGCGCGCGTTTGGCCGCTATCCGGCCAAGTACCTCAGCGCACTCATTCTTGGCGTCGGCTTCCTGATGGTTGGGTGGACGCAACGCAAGCAGGCTCTGCACGATTTGATCGCCAACACTCTCGTGCTTAACGGCCGCGCCGGCGAGCTCAAGGACGCCAGCAAGCGAGCGGGTACCCATGAGGGCTCCTTCAACGCGTAACGGAAGATCATGGCGACGGAGACAGCGCGTGTGCGCCTTTCGCCATACATCCGCTGGGCAGATGACGCATAAGCGACACGCACGCCGTGGCATGTGCTCCATGCATGCCACGACGCACGAATAGCGCCGGTTATGACGAATGGCGGATGCGTGCCTGATCGACTGAGCGCATGCTTGTTGCTGCGGGGGGCCGCCCATCAGGCAAGGTCATGGCCCAGTCCCAACCAGACGGTGGCTGGATCTACCAATGCGACGACATCGTCGTCGAGCCGCGCGCGCATCGTGTTGAGCGCGCGGGCGTCCCCGTAGCGGTCGAACCCAAGGCCTACGCGGTATTGACGACGCTCCTGCAGCACGCCGGCCAGGTCGTCAGCAAGGACGACTTGCTCGACGCCGCCTGGGGTCATCGGCACGTCACATCCGGCGTACTCTCGCGCGCCATTTCGCAGCTACGGCGCGCGCTGGGCGATTGCGCGGCCGACCCTCATTACATTGCCACCGTGCATAGCCTGGGTTATCGCTTCATTGGCGATGTCCGGCGCATAGCCTCCCCAGCTTCGCCCAGCGACGCGCCCAACGGGCATACGGCTGCCGGGGCACCCGCCGGCATCGAGCTCGAAGCGATTCCGCCCACGCCCGGGCACAAGCCGAAGCCCTGGCTCAGTCTCATGCTCACGCATTGGCTACCCGCAGCCATCACGCTGGCCATCATTGCCGCCATGCTGGCCGCGGTGAGCATTGGACTGCCGCCGCACGATCACCTGTCCTTGCCGAGTACCGGACCGCGCCCGGCCCTGGTCGAGCTGCCGTTTACCCATACGTCCGATCCGCGCTCGCTGCACCCGCGGCATTGGCCGCGCAACCGCCGTGTCGCCACCGCCTACCCATCGCTCCATTCGGATGAACGATCGCAGGCGCTGGCCCCAGGCTATCTGACGCTTCGTCCGGAGCAGGCCCCCGCGGCGCAGGATTGAGCGAGGGAGCGACTTGCTATGATCGGCAGCTCGGCATGCCTTGCAGTGGGCGCGCCGCTTTGTCGAATGCACAGGAATCGTTTCAGCCTCATGCTCATGCTCAGCATCGAACAACGTATTGCCCAGGACATTGCCGCCAAGCCGGAACAGGTCAACGCCGCGGTGGATCTGCTCGATGGCGGCGCCACCGTGCCGTTTATCGCCCGCTACCGCAAGGAAGCCACCGGCGGTCTCGACGACACCCAGCTGCGCCTGCTGGAGGAACGCCTGCGCTACCTGCGCGAGCTGGAGGAGCGCCGCAGTGCGATCCTGGCCAGCATCGAGGAACAGGGCAAGCTCACCGACGCGCTGAAGGGCGACATTCTTTACGCCGATACCAAGGCACGCCTGGAAGACTTGTACCTGCCGTACAAGCCCAAGCGCCGCACCAAGGCGCAGATCGCGCGCGAAGCGGGCCTGGAGCCGCTGGCACTCAGCCTGCGCGAAGACCCCACGCAATCACCGGAGTCGGTTGCCGCCCCGTACGTCGATGTTGAGAAGGGCGTGGCCGACGTGCGCGCGGCGCTCGATGGCGCACGGGCGATCCTGATGGAGAGCATCGCCGAAAACGCCGGCCTGCTCGGCGAGCTGCGCGACTGGATGTGGGAGAAAGCCCAGATTCGCGCCAAACTCGTGCCCGGCAAAGAGCATGAAGGCGCGAAGTTCCGCGACTACTTCGATCACATCGAGCCGATCGGCAAGATCCCTTCGCATCGCCTGCTCGCCCTCATGCGCGCGCGCAATGAAGGCGTGATCGAACTTGAGCTCGCGCCCGCCGTCGACATGGAACAAGGCCACCTGGAAGGCGAAGGCCGCGTGGCCGCACATGCCGGCATCCTCGATCGCGGTCGTCCCGCCGATGCCTGGCTGCGCGAAACCGTGCGCCTCACCTGGCGCGTGAAGCTGCACCTGCATCTCACGCTCGACCTGTTCGGCCGCGTGCGCGAGGGCGCAGAGGACGAAGCGATTCGTGTATTCGGCGACAACCTCAAGGACTTGATGCTGGCCGCACCGGCCGGTGCCAAGACCGTGATGGGCCTGGACCCGGGTATTCGTACCGGCGTGAAGGTGGCCGTGGTCGATGCCACCGGCAAACTGCTGGCTACCGACACCATCTATCCGCACGAGCCGCGCAAACAGTGGGACCAATCCATCGCGCGCCTGGCCGTGCTCAGCAAGCAGCATGGTGTGGACCTGATCGCCATCGGCAACGGCACCGCCTCGCGTGAAACCGACAAGCTAGCGGCCGAGCTGATGAAGAAGCATGCCGACCTCAAGCTCTCGAAGATCGTGGTGAGCGAGGCAGGCGCGTCGGTGTACTCGGCGTCTGAAATCGCGGCCAAGGAATTCCCGGATGTCGACGTGAGTTTGCGCGGTGCCGTATCGATCGCACGCCGCCTGCAGGACCCGCTGGCCGAACTGGTGAAGATCGAGCCGAAGGCGATCGGCGTCGGCCAATATCAGCACGATGTGAATCAGGTGAAGTTGGCGCGCGCGTTGGATGCCAGGGTCGAAGACTGCGTGAATGCCGTGGGTGTCGATGTAAACACCGCATCCGCGGCGCTGCTCTCGCGCGTCGCCGGCCTCAGCGCCAGCGTCGCCGAAAACGTGGTGAAGCATCGCGACGCCAACGGTCCGTTCGCCAATCGCAAGGCACTGCTGAAAGTGCCGCGCCTTGGCGACAAGGCGTACGAGCAGTGCGCCGGCTTCCTGCGCGTGGCCAGTGGCGACAATCCGCTCGACGCCAGCGCGGTGCATCCGGAAGCCTATCCGGTGGTCGAGCGCATCATCGCCCAGTGCGGCCGCGAAGTGCGTTCCATCATTGGCGACGCCAGCTTCCTGCGCAGCCTCAAGGCCGAGCAGTTCACCGATGAAAAGTTCGGTGTGCCGACGGTGCGCGACATCCTCAAGGAGCTTGAGAAGCCCGGCCGTGATCCGCGTCCGGAGTTCGTCGCGCCCAGCTTTGCCGAGGGCGTGGAAGATGTGAAGGACCTGCGTCCCGGCATGGTGCTGGAAGGCCGCGTGACGAATGTGGCGGCGTTCGGTGCCTTCGTCGATATCGGCGTCCATCAGGACGGCCTGGTGCACGTGTCCGCGCTATCGCACACCTTCGTGAAGGACCCGCGCGACGCCGTGAAGGCCGGCGATATCGTCAAGGTGAAGGTGATGGAGGTCGACCTGCCGCGCCAGCGCATCGGCCTCTCCATGCGCCTGGACGACGAGCCCGGCCAGCAGGTCCG
>DASXND010000064.1:0-3060 GCA_036495265.1 Dyella sp. | reverse complement strand
GAGCGCTCTTGGGATGAAAGACGTTCTTCCCGCGCCCTGGGAGGGCGCGGGAAGAACCAAAAGCAAATGCGGTAAAGCGGTCTAACGTTCTGGCCTGACGGTCGAAAAAATCAAAGCGCTTCCCGACGCGTACCAGGCTTTCAAGCCAGAAGAGGCCCCTGGGCTAGGCACAGGGGCCTCTGTGCAAGCAAGACGTTAGAACTTGACCGTCACGCGAGCCCAGAAGTAGCGGCCCATCAGATCGAAGTCGCTCGGGTCGGTGTTGGCGTTGAGCGTGTTGTTGCCGTACAGCATAGGCGGCTGCTTGTCGAACAGGTTGTTCACGCCGAAGTCGACACGCGTGTTGATCGGCGCAATGTTGTAGCCGAGCGACACGTCGCTATACATCGTCGAACCGTAGTGCAGAATCGTGCCCGATTCGCCGTTGGGGAACGTATCGTAGATCGAGCCGGCAGCGCCACCGTTGCTGAAGCCGCTGATCCAACGCAAACGCCACTGGGCACTCCAGTTGCCCTGCTGCCAATCGGCGTAACCCTGTGCACGCCAGCGCGGGAACAGGCAGACACCCACGTTGTCCGGGCAAGCGGCAGCCTGTGCCGAGCCGTACGGCAGGAAGCGACCGGCGTTCTCGTACGTGACACTGCCTGCCACGCCAGGTGCGGTGACCTGCTCGTAGTACTTCAGGTAAGTCGCGTTGACGCCCACGTTGAACTGACCGAAGGAGAACCGCGGCAGCTTGTAGTTGGCCGACCAGTCGATGCCGCTGGTGTTGATGCTACCGAGGTTACCCGTCGGCTCCACCGTGGAAGCCAGCAGCTGACCGGCGTTCGTACCGCCAGCCTGGCGCTGGATGTACTGGCAGTATTCCGTCGAGCCAGCGGCACAGAGGTTCAGCAGGCTCTGCAGACCCACCGTGGTGATGGTGTCGTTGAGGTTCACACGCCAGACGTCGAACGTGGTGGACAGGCCCGGGACATACGACGGGCTATACACGAAGCCGAAGTCGTACGACTTGCCATGCTCCGGCTTGACCGGGAAGCCGGCCACGCGCGAACCCTGCACAACGGTCGTGGCCTGGTTGTTGTTCACGACCAGGTTGTTCTGGAATGTGCCGTTGGTCGGCACGTTCTGGCAGGCCAGCGCCAGCGGCGAACCGGCCGGCGCACCGGTGTAACCGGTACACGGATCGGAATGGATCAACGGTGCATCGGAGCCCGAGAAGTACAGCTCGCTGAGCGACGGCGCACGATAGACGTCTTCCATGGTGCCGCGCAGCAAGAGGTCATCGAACGGCTTGTATTCGATCGCGAACTTGAAGTTGTTCGTGCTGCCGAAGGTCTGGATGCTCGAATAACGATCGCCGATGGTCAGGTTGAGCGATTGCACGCCAGGCAGGTTCGCCAGCACCGGGATGAACGCTTCCGCGTAGATGTCCTTGGTGCTGTAGCCACCCTGCACGGCGCTGAGGCACTGGCTGCCCAGGGTGCAGCTACCGGTGGTCGGATTGATCACCAATTGCGATGCGGGGGTAGCGTGCTCATAGTCGGTGCGATATTCGGCGCCGAGGGCCAGCTGCACGGCGCCGGCCGGCAGACTGAACAGTTCGCCGCTCAGGCCCGCATGCCAGGTCTTTTCGATGATGTAGGCATTGGACGGGGCCACCACGTCCGCCGCCTTGATGGCAGCGATCGAGCCCGGCGAATTGACGTCGAACGGGTTGAACTGGCAAGCCACCACGCTGGGGCAGGTGCCGCCGTTGGTGGCGACCGCGAGGCCATTGGCACCAATGGTCGAGGATCCGGTATACAGCTGGGACTGGTCGACCAGGCCGGCCGTCGTGGTGACGATGCTCTGGTGGCCGTAGTTGAGACCAGCGTCCCAGGTCCAGTTCTTGTCCCAAACCGTGAAATCACCCTTGAAGCCCGTGTTGATCTGGGCGTCGGTGCGGCCGGTGAAGGCTTGGCGCGGGCCGTTGGAGGTCAGGCGCGAAGCGAAGTCGTTGCCGCCATCGCCGAACTGCACGCCGAACGGGTTGAAGGCGTTGCCCTGGGAGATCACGGCGCCGGTCGTAGAGGTGCCATACACAGCCGGGGCCAACTGGAAGTTGGACGAGGTCTTCTGGTAGATGGCATCCACATAGGCGGTGACGTGCTCGCCGAGGTGGTAATCAGCGTTGATGAAGCCGCCGGTGTGCTCCTGCGGGGTCATGATCAGGTTGACCGCCGCATAGTTGTAACGGTCGGAGTGGCCAAAGCAGTGATAGTTCGCGTTGCTGACGACCTGGCTGTTGCCACCCGGGCTCAGTGCCACCTGCGAGCAGTTGAACTGCGACGCCAGGCTGCCCGGAGCAAACGTGCCGTCGGAATTGACGCCAGGAAGCTGGATACGACCCACGCCCGAGGACGAGGAGCCGCCGATGAACGGACCGTTGGCCGAAAGGCTCAGAGCGTTCTTGGAGAAGGAGCGGTTGGCCGCTTCGACACCGTCCTGCTTGCTGTAGTTCAAGCCGGCCATGATGCTTCCCTTGTCGGACGTCTGCCCGAAAGTGAAGGTGTAGCCGCTCTGGTTGCCGTCGTTGCGATCCGACTGACCGACGTTGGCAGTGAAGGTGGCGCCCTGGTAGTTCTTGCGCAGGATGAAGTTGACCACGCCGCCGATGGCGTCCGAACCGTAGGTCGCCGAGGCGCCGGTCGGCAGCACTTCGATGCGCTCGATTGCATCGACCGGAATGGCGTTCGGATCCTTGCTGAGCAGGCGCTGGCCATCGACCAGGATCAAGGTGCGCTTGGAACCCAGGCCGCGCAGGTTGATGCTCGAGCTACCGGTACCGCCACCGTTGTTGGTCTGCGGGTTGACATTACCGCCGGTCATGGCCGGCAGCTGCTGGACCAGGTCGCCAAGCGTCTGCTTGCCGGTGGCCTGAATCTGGGCGCGATCGATCGTCACAACCGGGCTGGCGGTCTCGACGTCGACGCGGCGAATCAGCGAGCCGGTGACGGTGACGGTTTCGAGGCTCTTGGCCGAGGTCTGGTTGGCCTGTGCGGGGGCAGCATCCTGTGC
>DASXND010000063.1:0-4401 GCA_036495265.1 Dyella sp. | reverse complement strand
TTGAGGAAACGGTCGTACCAGGCCAGGTTGCGCTCCATGCGGTCGCGCAGGTAACTCGGCACGGTGAGGCCATGATGCTGTCCCGGATAGACCACCAATTCGGTGGGTATGCGCAATGAGCGCAGGGCCTGGTACATCTGCTCGGCGCCGATGCAGGGCACGTTGAAGTCGCGCTCGCCGCACTGGAACAGCGTCGGCGTCTTGATCCGGTCAGCATGCAGGAACGGGTAGCTGGCGCGATCCCAGGCGGTGCGGTGGTCCCACGGCGTGCCGAGTTCGAGTTCGTACTCGCGCGCGTATTCGTCGTCGCCGTACATGCCATACATGTTGCCGGAGCCCGCGCCGACGATGGCCGCCTTGAAGCGCGTGTCGCGCGCGATCAGCTCATCGGTGAGGATGGCGCCGTAGCTCCAGCCGCCGACGCCCAGGCGCTCCGCATCGGCAACGCCGAGTTGCACCGCGTGATCGACGCCGGCCAGTACGTCCTGCGCGTCCTTGTTGCCCCAGTCGGCGTAAATGGCCTTGGCAAACTCGAAACCTCGGCCGGAGCTGCCGCGTGGGTTCACCGCGAGCACGGCATACCCATGGGCGGCGTAGACCTGCCAGTCCGGCATGAAGTCGTGGCTGAACTGGTACACCGGACCGCCGTGGACTCTCACAATGGTGGGATAGCGATGGCCAGGCACATAGTCGATCGGCTTGATCAACACGGCGTCGAGGGCGGTGCCGTCGGCGCCGGTGAAATGCACTGTCTCGGCCGCAGCGAGCCGCTTGCCGCCCAGCCAGCTGTTGTGATGGCTGAGTGCGCGCAGACCACCGCGCTCCACCGCGGCCAGCTCATTGGGATGTGTGTCGTCCGCGCCAAGCACCACGATGCGGCCGTTGCTGGAGACGTCCAGGTCGGAGTCGAAGCGATCGCCGAGGGTCAGTGCGGTGACCTTGCCCGTGGCAAGGTCGATGCGCGACAGGTGGGTGACTTCGGCCTGCTCGACCAGCGCATACACGCTGTGTCCATCGGGCGACCAGTGCGGCTTGGTGAAGCAGCGGTCGATCGGCGCCGGCAGGGTGGCCTTGCCGCTCGCCACGTCGATCACCGCCAGCTGCCAGGGCGCGTAGTAGATCCAATGGTCTTCGCCGCTTTGCAGGTAGGCGATGTGCGTGCTGTCGGGACTCCACGCCGGGCGCGTTTCCCAATAGGGATCCAGGTCGGAACCGGGGAACGTGGTGAGTTGGCGTTCCGTGGCGCCGGCCTGCGGCGCGATCACGTAGATGTCGTAGTTCAGATGACGATCGGGATCGTCCCCGCGCTTGGTGACATAGGCGACCAGCTTGCCGTCGGGCGACCAGGCCGGCAGTTGTTCATCATGCTTGCCGGGGGTGAGCAGGGTGGCTTTGCCGCTGTCGATGTCGACGACATACAAGTGCTTATGGCGACCGTCGAGCCAGCCACTGTCGTCGTCCTTGAACTGGAAGCGATCGGTGACGATCGGCGGCGGGTTCTTTGGCTTCTTCACGCCAGCGGGTCGCTCGGGATCGAACGCGATCACCGCGAGCTGTTTGCCGTCGGGTGCGAGCACGAAATCCTCCACGCCGCTGGGCAGGTCAGTGAGCCGGCGCGGCTCGCCGCCATCGGCGGGCATCATCCACACCTGCGCCTTGCTGTCGTCGTCACTGGCGTCTCCATCCACCTTGCGGTCGGACAGGAAGGCGATGAACTTGCCATCCGCCGTCCACTGCGGCCGCGATTCATTGCTGTGGGTGAGTTGGGTGCGCGCGCTGCCGTCATAGCGCACGCGCCACAGGTCCGACTGCGGTTGGTCACGCTCGGGGTTGGCGGTGGTGACGGTATAGACGATGAAGTTGCCGTCACGCGACAGCGCCGGCTCGCCCACGTCGGCGAGGCGGTTGACGTCCGCCGCAGTAAAGTGTGAGTCGTCGGCGTGGACGGATGCGGCGCTGGCCAGCAGCACCAGCAGGCATGGGGCCAGAGTCGAGAATCGCTTCATGGGGTGCCTTGCACGGATCGGGTGGACGCTTCGCTGCCTGCCATGGAGCGATAGGCATCGCGGGCCTGACTGAGATAGTCGAGCGTCGTGCGCTTCTCCTCGGGCGTGTTGTAGTCGTCGCGTGCGGCGGCGGCCTCGATGGTGCGCGACAGCCAGCTGGCGAACCAGGCCGCGTCGTCGCGTGCGCTTGGCGCCAGCACATGGTCGCCCAGCCAGACGGGATTGGTAGTGGCGTAGGGATAAAGGTCGAGCACCTGCGGATCGGCGTGGTCGTTCCAGGCGCGCAACAGCACCCAGCCGCCATTGAGATCGATGTCGCCGGCAGTGTCGAACTGTCGATGATCGCCGGTCAGCGTGAAGGTCTTCACGACCTGGCCGTTGTGGACCAGCTCCAGGTGTTGGACCGCCACCGGCGAGCGCAAGGCGACGCGGTAGTGGTGGTGGCCGGTCTTTGTCAGCGTGTCGCCGGGCTTCGCCTCGTCGAGCAGCAGCCCAAGCAGCGGGCCGTTGCTGGCGAAACCATGGCCGGCTTTCAGTGCGTCCATGGCCGCTTCAACATCGCGCTTGCCGCCGGTATCCAGGAATACACGGTTCAGTCCCACCGGGCCACGCAGCGAGGCGTAGTTGGCCATGGCGTCGGTGCCCGCGCCGGTGGGCAAGTGGAAGCCGAGATTGAGCAGTCGATACCACACCTGCGCCGTGGCCTGGTGGTCCGAGAAGCCCATCACCTCGATGTAATCGACCTTGTGTTCGATCACGTCGGCAGGCAGCTCGTCGCTGAGCACGGCGTCGTGCGCCGGGTCGGGCAACACATCGAACGGATGGACGTAGCCGACGAGTCCGCCCTGGGCGTGGGCCAGATCGGCAATCGCGCCATTGGTGGGGTAGGGACTGGCAAACGCGGTGTGCCGGTAGGCGGAAAAATCCGGGGTCAGGAAGTGATCGCCCAGATGAAGCAGGCCCAGATGTCCCCAGAAGCTGGTGTGAAATTCCTGGCCGTGCTGGACCAGGCTGCGCGGCGTGCTGGCCGGATCGGCATCAGTGCGGAACGAGGCGACATCGGGGACGCGTTCTTCCTTGTTGACCACCAGATCATAGGCGAGGTCCAGGTCCTCTGCGCGCGCTTGCCGGGCGAGGTTGACGGGAGTGTTGCGGTAGTGGCCGCCGTAGTTCATATGGATGTGCAGGTCGGCGCTGATCCAGTCGCCAAACGCGGCAGGCAGGGGCTGTGCCTGCAGTGCCGCGCGCAGCGAGGTCGTGCGCCCCGCCGGCGCTTGCAGCGCCTTGCGCCATGGCGCATAGGCGAAACCATGTTGCACCCATACCTGCGCCTGTCCCGCGGGCACGTCGAGCGCGCATGGCGGACTGCAATGGAAGTAATGCGTCTCGGTGGCTTGCAGCTTGCGGTCGAAACCGTCGTCGGCATGCATCCAGGCGTCGCGGGGCGCATAGGCGCGGGCGTCGTTGCCCAGCACGGCGACACGCGCCGGCGTGCGCTCGCCACGCTCATCCACGATGTCGAGCACCAGGTGTGCCATCGCCGTCTTGTACTGCCGCGTGGTGGCAACGATGGCGTGCGTGGCGCCACCGAGCGTGTCCATCACATGCAGCGAGGTATTGCCTGATTCGTTGTCGATGTAGGCAATTCGTTGGCCATCGGGCGACCAGCGTGCATTTCGGCGATCGAAGTCGCCGAACGTCAGCGGCAGGGGTGCGGCGCCACCCGGTGTGGTGAGCCAGAGCTGCTGCCACTGCCGGCCGCGATAGCTTGCGTAGAGCAGCCGTTTGCCGTCCGGTGCGAGCTCCGGGCGCGCATTCCAGTTGGTCTCCTCGCTGAGGACCTTCCGGCGCTGTGCGGGATCGGCTACCGGCACCGCCCACAGGTCGCCGGTGCCCCAGGCGATTTCCGGGTTGCTCACGACATAAAGCGTCTTGCCGTCGGGTGACCACGAAGGATTGATCGCGTGATCGAAGGCCGAATAGTAATAACGGTCGAGCGTGCTCTTGCGCTCGCCGAGCAGATTGCGGACATGGTGCAAGCCGGTCGCATCTATATCGGCGACAAACAGGTTGAAGTGTCCCGTGCCCTGCGTCGACACCCAGGCCAGCTGCCGCCCATCGGGCGACAGGCGAGGCTCGACGTTGACCGCGCCAGCCGTGGTTAGTGGCTTCTCGCGGCCGCTCGCCAGATCGAGTCGCCACAGCTCGATCGCCTTGCCGTCGTAGCGGGTGAAAATCACGCTGCGGCCGTCACGCGCCACGTCGGGCTGGTCGTCATAGGCGTGCGCGGCACGGGTCAGCTCGGTCGCGGTGTCGCCATCGACAGGTTGCCGCCACAGCGAGCCGGCCATGCTGTAGACCAGCGTGTCGCCGTCGGGCAGGAAGCTCACCGAGC
>DASXND010000062.1:0-8856 GCA_036495265.1 Dyella sp. | reverse complement strand
AACGGTGAATCAGCGCAGGGCCAGGTGGCCGCGACGGATGCTGGGGCACAAGGGGGACAGAATCCGCAGGCCGCATCCAGCAACACGGCGCCCATCAATCTGGGGACCGTGATGGTGACCGCCAACAAGCGCGAGGAGCGCCTGCAGGTGGTGCCGATGGCGGTGACGGCGCTTTCCGGCGACGACCTCCGGCGCCAGGGCGCCAACAGCTTCGCCGACTATGCTGCCCAGATTCCCGGGCTCAACCTGATCTCCACCTCGGCGGGGCAAACGCAGCTGGTATTGCGCGGGATTACGTCGGGCAGCTCGCAGGCCAATTCAAGCGTCAGCACGTATATCGACGATGCGCCTTATGGCTCCAGCACGGTGTATTCCGCGGGTAGCCTGCTGACACCGGATATTGATCCGGCCGACATCGAGCGCATCGAGGTACTGCGTGGCCCGCAGGGTACGCTTTACGGTTCGAACTCACTGGGTGGACTGGTGAAATTCGTCACCACGCCACCGGACTCCACGCGCACTTACGGTCGCGCTTCGGTCGACTACACCAGTGTGGATGGCGGTGGTAGCGGTTTCGCCGAGCGTGCGATGTTCAACCTGCCGCTGGTTGAGGGCAAGCTGGCGCTACGGGTCAATGCGTACGACCGCGACGATCCCGGCTATATCGACAACGTGGCTACCGGCAAAAAGGAAGTCAACGAGGCCAAGGTCAGCGGCGGACGGGCGCAATTGCTTTGGACGCCCACGGACAAGGTATCGGTGAATCTCTCGGCGCTCGCCCAGAACCTCAGGGGTGACGGCCTCGCCAATACCGGCGTGGAAGTGGATCCGGCCACGCTGAAGCCCATCTATGGCTACCAAAAGCAGAGCCGTGCCGCCGGCACCGGCCTGTTGGCCATCCAATATCGTCTCTACGATCTTTCGGTCAATGCGGATTTCGGTTGGGCCAAGCTGGTCTCTTCGAGCAGCTACGGCTCGCAGAAAGTCGACCAGACGGGGGATGTCACCGCCGCGTATGGTCCGCTGCTCAACCCTGTCTTCGGCCTGGACAACGGCGGATATTCGGTTACCCAGCCAATTACGCTGGGGAAATTCACCCAGGAACTTCGGCTGGAGTCGCCGGCAGAGCAATTGCTTGCCTGGCGCGCGGGTGTGTTCTACACGCGTGAGAGCACCACGAATCATCAGACCGTCAATGTCTTCGACGCGACGACCGGGGTGCCGATCGATCTGCCCAGCCTGGGTGACATCTCCATCGGCCCCGGCATCTTCAAGGAATGGGCTGGCTACGCCGACGTGACCTGGCATGCCACCTCACAGCTGAGTGTGCTGGTAGGCGCTCGCCAGACTCACGACAGCACGTCGTACTCGCAAGTGAGCAGCGGCCTGCTGACGGGGGCCGCCGATTTCACCACGCGCAGCTCGGATAACCCCACCACCTATTTGTTCAATCCCAGCTACCGGTTCACTGACAACCTGATGGCCTATGTGCGCGTGGCTTCGGGCTTTCGTCCCGGCGGCGCCAACGTAGGCGTGCCACCAGGCCTGGGCGCGCCGTTGACCTTCGCGCCCGACAAGCTGACCAGCTACGAGCTTGGCTTCAAATCCACCTTGCTCGATCAGCGCATGACCTTCGAGGCCGATGCGTTCTATATCGACTGGAGCCAGATCCAGCTCACCACCGTCAACGCCAATTTTGCTTACCTCAGCAATGGCGGCAAAGCCAAGAGCCAGGGCCTGGAGGGCAGTTGGAAGTACGCGCCCGTGCGCGGCCTGGTGCTGTCGGCAAACGCCACCTGGACTGATGCGGCGCTGACCGCGGATACGCCGCCGGGGCTGTATGGCTATAACGGCGATCGCCTGCCGTGGGTGCCGAAATGGAATGCCACCGTAGGTGCGGAATACGACTTCCCGCTGGGCAGTGGCTGGTCCGGTTTCGTGGGCGGCAGTTACAACTATGTGGGCAGACGTGAGTCCGATTTCCTCTCCGTGCCCGGTCCGCGCATCTCGGTGCCCGGCTACCACGGCATCGATCTGCACGCGGGCACCTACATCGGCAACTGGACGATCAAGGGCTACGTCAAGAATCTCACCAACCAGCGTGGCATTACGTCACTGGCATCTGAAACGACCGATCCGCAGGGCAGCCCGTTCAATGCGGCCTACGTGCCACCGCGCACGGTGGGCGTCACCCTCGGCCTCGATTTCTGAGCATGGCACGCTGGCATCATTGGAGCATTCGCGTAATGAAGCACTACAGGAAATTTCTCGCATCACTGGTGGTGACGTTCGCCACCGGCCTGTGTCTGGCGCAGGTGCCGCCACCGCCGAATCCGGCGCCGGCAACCGCCACCGTCGCGCCGGATACCAAGACCAACCCGAGCGACCAGCCGCATGCGCTCACCACCGAAGACCTGTCGAGCTTCTTCGACGGTCTGGTGCCGTTTGCGCTGGAGCGTGGCGACGTGGCCGGCGGCGTGATCTCGGTAGTCAAGGACGGCAAGGTGATCTTTGCGCGTGGCTACGGCTACGCCAATCTCAAGACGCGCCAGGTACCGTCGCCGGAGAACACGTTGTTCCGTCCCGGCTCCACCTCCAAGTTGTTTACCTGGACGGCCGTGATGCAACTGGTCGAGCAAGGCAAGCTGGATCTCGACGCCGACATCAATCAGTACCTGGATTTCAAGATCCCGCCGCGTGACGGCAAGCCGATCACCCTGCGCAACATCATGACCCACACTCCGGGTTTCGAGGACACCGCGCGCGACCTGCTGCCGGCCTCCACCGATACCGTGAACCTGGAGAAATACCTGAAGTCGCATATCCCCGCGCGTATCTACGCGCCGGGCACGATCGTGGCGTACTCCAATTATGGCTGCGGCTTGGCCGGCTATATCGTGCAGCGCATATCGGGCGAGCGCTTCGAGGACTACGTGCAGAAGCACATCTTCGATCCCTTGCAGATGACGCGCTCCAGCTTCGAGCAGCCGCTGCCGCCGAAGCTGGCGGCGCTGTTGTCGAATGGTTACAAGAGCGCTTCCGACGGCAAGCCGCATCCGTTCGAGCCGGTCGATCCCGCGCCGGCCGGTGCGTTGAGCAGCTCGGCGACGGACATGGCGAACTTCATGATCGCGCACCTGCAGAATGGCCGTTTCGGCGATACGCGCATCCTGCAACAGGCCACCGCCGAGCTGATGCACAGCCCGCAGCACACCGCAGCGGAGGGGCTCAGTGGCTTCGCCCTGGGTTTCTACCATGAGGACAGCCACGGCCAGCGCATCATCGGCCATGCCGGTGATACCGAGGTGTTTCACAGCGACCTGCACCTGATGCTGGACGCGAACGTCGGCGTCTTCATGTCCTTCAACAGCGCCGGCAACGAGGGTGGCGCACACGTGATCCGCAAGGCGGTGTTCCAGACCTTCCTGGATCGCTACTTCCCGTACAGCGCGCCGGAAGAGGCAACCCTGGCCACCGCCAAGGCCGATGCCGCACATGTGGCCGGTTGGTACGAATCGAGCCGGCGCAACGAAAGTGCGCTGAAGCCGCTGTACCTGTTCGGTCAGTCCAGCGTGACCGCACAGCCGGACGGCACCATCGTGGTATCCGTGTGGAACAACTACGCGGGCAAGCCGCTGTACTGGCGCGAAGTGGGTCCGTCGACCTGGCGTCAGGTCAACGGCGATGCACACCTGAAGTTCGTCAATGATGCTGATGGCAACATTGCGTACTGGGCGACCGACGTCGAGGTGCCGGTGTTCGTGTTCCAGCACGTCTCGGGCGCGCGCTCGATGGGCTCGGTGAGTCTGTGGGCTGGGCTGTCGTGCCTGCTCTTGGTCGTCGCATTGTTGAGCTGGGGCGTGGGCGCTTGGGTGCGTCGCCACTATCGCCGTCCGCTCGCGCTGGATGCCTCGCAGCGCCGTTCGCGCCTGCTGTCGCGGTTCGGTGTGCTCGCCCTGTTCGTGGTCTTGGCAGGCTGGATGGGCCTGCTGGTCGTTTCGTCGATCAGTGACGACATGTTGTTGCAGGGCACGATGACGCCGTGGCTCTACGTACTTTACGTGCTTGGCGTGCTGGGCCTGCTCGGCGCCCTGGCCGTGGTGGCGCATACCGTGCGTAGCTGGATGGCTCCGCGTCGCGGCCGCTGGGTGTTGGCTGGCGAGACCCTGCTGGCGCTGGCGGCGATCTACCTGGTGTGGCTGATCGTTACGTTTGGTCTGGTCAGTTTCAGCGCCCACTACTGAGTTCATTGCGCGGCGGCGTAGCACCGTCGCCGCGCGCTCCATCCGAGGAAGTAAGCATGAATATCCATGTTGACGGGCGCTTGCGCCTGCAGGCAACGCGCAAGAGCTGGGCGATCCATACGCCGTTCCACATTACCGGCTACACCTTCACCGCCTTCGATGCGCTGATCGTTGAGCTGACCGACGCTCAGGGTTTGACCGGGCGTGGCGAAGCGCAGGGCGTCTATTACCACCAGGACACGCCAGACTCGATGCTGGTCCAGATCGAGGCGCTGCGCGCGCATATCGAGGCCGGCATCACGCGCGAAGCCTTGCAGCAGCTACTACCGGCCGGCGGCGCACGCAACGTGCTCGATTGCGCCTTGTGGGACCTGGAAGCCAAGCGCGCCGGCAAGCCCGTCTGGCAGCTGGCCGGCTTGTCCGCGCCGAAGCCCTTGCTGACCACCTATACCGTGGGTGCGGAGGATCCGGAGGTCATGGCCGAGCGGGCGAGCGCCTACGCGGTGGCCCGCGCGATCAAGCTCAAGCTCACTGACGACGGGCGCAATGCCGAGCGGGTGCTCGCCGTGCGCAATGCACGCCCGGATGTATGGCTGATGGTCGATGCCAACCAGGGCTTCACCCGTGAGTCGTTCGCGAAGCTGTTGCCGACCCTGGTCGAGGCCCGCGTGGACGTCGTGGAGCAGCCGTTCCCGGTGGGCAGCGAGGCCTGGCTGGATGGTCTGGAGCGACCGATTCGCCTCGCGGCGGACGAAAGCGTGCAGGATCGCAGCGACCTGGCCAAGATGGTGGGCCGCGTCGACGTCATCAACATCAAGCTGGACAAGTGCGGCGGACTCACCGAGGCGCTGGCCATTGCCGAAGAGGCGCGCAAACTTGGCTTCGACCTGATGGTCGGCAACATGGGCGGTTCTTCGCTGGCGATGGCGCCCTCGTTCGTGGTGGGCCAGTTGTGTGATGTGGTGGACCTCGATGGTCCGATCAGCCTGATTGCCGATTACCAGCCCTCCGTGGTGTACGAGAATGGCACTATCTGGTGTCCCGACACGCTCTGGGGTGGCCCAGTGTCGGCCTCGACCTAGTGAACAAGCGCCATCAGCGAGGATGCCCGTCCGCATGACTGCCTTCGTAACGAGCCCGGCAACGGAGAAAAGCTGGTTTGGCCATCCACGTGGCCTGACCATCCTGTTCCTGACCGAAATGTGGGAGATGTTCTCCTTCTTCGGCATGCGCGCGATCCTGGTCTACTACATGACCAAGCACCTGGATATGGACCAGGAATTCGCGTCCGTGGTGTATGGCGTGTACGCGGCCTTCGTCTACTTCACCCCGGTGTTTGGCGGCATGCTTGCCGATCGCTGGTTGGGCAAGGGACGTGCCGTGGTGATCGGCGGTTCGATGATGGCGCTCGGACATTTCATGATGTCGTCCGAAGCCTTGTTCTATCCGGCGTTGTGCATGATCGCGCTGGGCAACGGCCTGTTCCTGCCCAGCCTCGCCAGCCAGATCGAAGGGCTGTATCGCACCGGGGACGAGCGCAGCAAGAGCGCGTACAACATCTACTACGTCGGCATTAACCTGGGCGGCTTCCTGGCGCCCCTGGTATGCGGCACCCTGGGCGAGGCGTATGGCTGGCACTGGGGCTTTGCTGCGGCGGGCATCGGCATGCTGCTGTCGCTGGTGATCTATCTGGCCGGGCGTCGTTACCTGCCGCCCGAACCGGCGCTTGGCGCTGCAACACGGGCGGTCCGCCCGCCGATGGACCGGGCAGCGCGCGAGCGCTTTGGCCTGCTGATCGGCATTGCCGCGATCGTGGTGATTTTCCGCGGCGCCTATGAGCAGAACGGCAATACCATTGCGCTATGGGCCGACACAGGCATCGACC
Source organism: Dyella sp. (assembly GCA_036495265.1). GTDB lineage: Bacteria > Pseudomonadota > Gammaproteobacteria > Xanthomonadales > Rhodanobacteraceae > Dyella. Next base: position 2,727 of record DASXND010000062.1, on the reverse strand, counting down.
GGGTGCTGGCACCCGGCTGGACGATACCGATGACCTGGTTCCAGTCGGTCAACTCGCTGGCGGTGTTCGCCTTGACGCCCGTGCTGGTGGCGCGCTGGGCACGCCTGGCACGGCGAGGCATCGTGACGCCCTTGCTGGGCCGGATGGCCTTTGGTGCGGCTATCGTGGGGGCGTCCTATGTTGCGTTGGGTCTGGTCGCGGCATGGAGCGACGCCCATGGAACGCGCGCCAGCTGGGTCTGGCTGTTCGTCTGGTTCGTGGTGTTCACCATCGGCGAGTTGTACATCCTGCCGACCGGACTGGCCTTGTTCGGGCGCATGGCGCCGGATGGTTTTCGCGCCACCAGCATCGCCACCTGGTTCTTTGCCGGGTTCTTCGGCAACCTGCTGGCCGGCGCGCTGGGTACCTTGTGGAGCCGCATGGGCCACGGCGCGTTCTTTGTGTTGATCGGTGCGGTCGCCGGACTATCCGCCGCGCTTTTGTATATGCTCAATCGCCGCCATAGCGGCGTTGGGCAACATGGACAAGCCGACAGCACCACGGTGCTGGCCCGTTGAGCGAGTGCCGATGATCAGGGATCTGCAGAAAAAGCTTAAAGACGGCTGGAACACGTTCACCACGTCCGAGCAGAAGATTGCCACCTACCTGCTGCACAATCTCAACGGCATTCCGTTCGAGACCGCCGCATCGCTGGGGCAGCGCGTGGGCGTAAGCCCCATGACCGTCGGCCGGTTTCTGCACAGCCTGGGTTATGCGGGCCTGAACGAACTCAAGGAAGAACTGCGTAGCGATGCGCCCTGGTTGCAGCTGTACAAGAACCCGGATCAGGCTGGCGATTCCGCTGCGATGTCGGAGAGCCTCAAGGCCGAGATCCGCGGCATCACGATTGCGCATGGGCTGACGCGCACCGCGGAGTGGAAAGCCATCGTCAAGCTGCTGGTGGACGCCGATCGAGTCTCGGTGGCCAGTTTCCACCAGGGCCGTTTCCTTGGCCTGGGTTTCGCCAGCCTGATGCAGCACGTCAAGCCGCGCACGATCTTTCACGAAGGCCTCGACGGCGCCTATACCGATCTGCTGCTCGATTCGACCAAGAAGAGCTGCGTGCTGCTGATCGACTTCCGGCGTTATTCGCGGCATTTCCGCATCCTGGCCGAGGAGTCGGCCGCACGCGGCATCCCGCTGGTCATCATCACCGACAGCCAGTGCTATTGGGCGCGCCAGCTCACCAGCCATGTATTGATGCTGCCAGCCGACCTGACGCGGCCGTGGCACAACTTCACCGCGGCCACGAGCTTGTTGAGCCTGCTTATCGGCGCGGTCACCCGCGAACAGGGCGACATGTTCGATCGCATCGGTGACATCACGCAGTTGCGGCAAAAACTCGTGGGCTATGTCGAAGCGCCGGCGATAGAGAAGCGCGAACCCGGTAAGGCCGGGAAGCCACCAAAGACCGTTACCAGCAAGCCTCGCGGCAAGCCCAAAGCCTGAAACTTGCGTCACGTCGACGCTTCGTGGCTCGGTCGGCAGCGTCCACAGAAGGGGAGTGTTCTTGATGATCCGCTGTTCCCGCGAAAATGCCGCCTCGCGCATCATGCTGAAGCGCTGGCGTACGAGTGCGTGTGTGACGCTGCTGGTATCCTGGTGCGCGTTGGCATCAGCGTCGCCGTCGTCGGTGTCGACGCCGGAACTCGATGCGTTCGCGCACAAGGCCATGCAGACGTTCGACACGCCTGGCATGGCGGTGACGATAGTCGATGGCGACGTCATCACCACGCACACATATGGCGTGCGCAAGCTCGGTGATGCGGCCCCGGTGGATGCGCACACCATCTTCCCGATCGGCTCCAACACCAAGGCCTTCACCACGGCTGCGCTGGCGATCCTGGTCGACCAGGGCAAGCTGCGTTGGGACGACCGCGTGGTCGACAAGTTGCCGGGCTTCCGCATGTACGACGCCTATGCGTCCAGCGAGATGACCGTGACCGACCTGCTGGTGCATCGCAGCGGCCTGGGGCTAGGGGAGGGCGATCTGATGATGTTTCCGACCTCCGATCGCTCGCGTGCGCAGCTGGTGCACGACATCCGCTATCTGAAGCCGGCGCGTTCGTTTCGCGGCGGCTATGACTACGACAACGTGCTGTACATCGTAGCCGGGGCACTGGTCGAGGCCGTCTCAGGCCAGAGCTGGGAGGATTTCGTGCAGCAGCACCTCCTCGATCCGCTGCAGATGCGTGACACGCAGGTCAGCATCGACGCTGCCCCCGCCGATAAGGTGTCGCTGCATGCAAAGAACACCACCGCGGTACGCGGCGCCGGTCAACAGTCGGTGCTCAAAACGGTAATGACCGGCAAGGTATTCGCGCCAGCCGGAGCGCTGCAGGTGAGCGCAGCGGACATGGGGCCCTGGTTGCGGCTGCAACTCGACAGCGGGCAGCTGGACAAGAGCAGGCGGATCTTCAGCGAGGCGGCGGCGCAAACGCTGTGGACGCCGCAGACGCTGATTCCGATTTCCGCCTCGCCCAAACCGGTGGCTCTGGCGCAACCGCAGTTTGAGGCCTACGCCTTGGGCCTCGAGGTACAGGACTATCGCGGGCACAAGATCATCACCCACCTCGGCGGTGTGCTGGGTGGCGTCTCGGCCGTGGTGATCATTCCGGAGCGGCGTGCGGCGTTTGCCATCATGCTCAACTCCGAAGATGTCGGCACGCTGTTCGCCATGCGCGAGCA
>DASXND010000061.1:0-6720 GCA_036495265.1 Dyella sp. | reverse complement strand
CGAAGCCGCGCAGGGGCTGCGCCAGGCCATGGAGCTGGCACTGCAGGAGCCGGCCGCACTGGATCGCCGCTGGTTCGACACGCAGGCGTTGAGCCGCACCCTGCAACGCCTGGCCGCTGGCCGCGACGGCCACCCGGCCGCAAGCGCACTTACCGCTGCCGGCGCTCGTCTGCGCGAACATGGCAATACGTTCGCTACCTTGCTGTGTGATGGCCAGCTCGACCAGGCCAGCCAGGTAGTGCAGCACATCGAAAGCGAACGCGAGCTTATGCTCGCCCAGCTCAACGTGTTGCTGGCTGACCTATGAGGTTACGCCCGCTGGTCGCACTGTTGCTGTGCGCCCTGACGCTGCCCGCCATCGCCGCGGAGCCGGCGCAGGCAGCGCGCGCCAAGGCCGAACAGTGGCTGCGCGACCAGTACGCGGCCGCGGGAGTCCGTGTGTTGGCGCAGGCCGCAACGCTCGATCCGCATCTGAGTCTTGCCCCCTGCACGGCTCCGTTGAGCGCCGGGCTGCAGGAAGGCACGCGCGTCGGACCACGCATGAGCGTCCTCGTCCGTTGCCCGGAACCCGCTGGCTGGACCCTGCGCGTCCCGGTCCAGCTGCAGGTGTTCCGGCAGGTGCTCGTGGTCACCCGTCCGCTGCAGCGCGGCGACGGCGTCCACCCCGACGATGTGCGCAGCGAGGAGCGCGACATCACCCGCCTGGGCTATGGCTATGTGAGCGAGATGGGCGAGGTCGAAGGCCGTTCCCTGTCGCGGGCGCTGGGCGCCGGCAGCGTGCTCACGCCGGGCGCCCTGGGCGGTCGCAGCGCCGTGCGGGCGGGCGACCAGGTGCAGCTCGTGTCGCGGCTGAACGGTATCGAGGTGCGCGCCAGCGGCGTCGCCCTGGGCGGAGGCGACAGTGGCTCCCGCCTGCGCGTACGCAATGGCAGCTCCGGTAAGGTCGTGGACGCGATGGTGACGGCGCCAGGACAGGTACTCGCGCTACCTTGATTAAAGTTTGCGGCCACCCGGCCGATCCTGTGATCAACAGGGCCAAAACCGCATAGAGAACGGACCCATGAACACGACCATAGCCAACAACGGTCTACCCAAGCTCCCGCAGGCACCCAGCGGCCAGGGCAGCGCGTCCACGCAGACGACCGGTTCGACGTCCAGCGAGGCCGCCAGCACCACGTCGGGTGCCGACGATCGGGTTCAGCTGACCGATTCGGCCCGTGCCCTGCAGGAAGCCTCGCGCACCAGCCAGGGCGCCACGGTCGACACGAAGAAGGTTGAGCAAGTGCGCCAGGCGCTGGCCAACGGCACCTATCGCATCGACGCCAGCCGCATCGCCGACCGCATGATGACGCTGGACAGCCAGCTCAACGGTAAGTCATGAACAGCGCACTGCAAGCCGAACTGGACCACGCCTTGACGGCCACGGTCGAGGAAATGCGGCTGGCAGTGGAGCAACTGGCGGATGCGCTGCAGACCGAGCGGACCGCCCTGGCAACGGCGGATGTCGAGGCGCTGAACCAGGCCGGCGCCAGCAAGCACGACCTGATGGTGCGACTCGAACAGCTCGACAGCGAGCGCGTGCAGCTCAGCCAGAGCGCCCCTGCAGCCAGCCATGCGCTGGCGCCGTTATGGCAGCAGGTGCTGCAGTCGCTGCGCGCATGCCAGCAACTCAACCAGCGCAACGGTTATCTGGTGGGCCTGCGTCTGCAGCAGGTGCGCAAGGCGCTGGCGGTACTGACCGGCAACGACACCGAGCCCAGCGTATACAGCCGTGGCGGCGAGCTGCATACCAGCTTGCGCTCGCAGACCCTCGCCGAGGCTTGAGAACCATGTTGCGCGCCATCGTTTGCAGGCAGCGCCTCCGCACGCACGCGGCGTATGCCGCGATCCCCCTCCACTGCCATCACGTCGACCGACCATGAGCGAAGCCGCGGCACTCCCCTCCGCCCACGAAGCCTCAGGTGCAGCTGCCAGCGAACATCCGCTGCCAGTGATCCGGCTGCCGATGCTGGACGCCAAGCGCGAACTGTTCGCGTACGAGATCGTGTTCCAGAACGATGACGAGGACGAAGCCGCGCTGATGCGGCGCGCCCTCGCCACCATTACCGACGGCGCACTCGCACGACTGGTGCGCGGCAACCGCACCTTTCTTCGGCTCACGCGCGACCTCCTGATGGAGGACACCGATGTGCTGCAACACCAGCCGCGCTTCGGCGTGCTGGTGGAGCCCGAGACTGCTGGCGATGCTGCCTTGGTCGAACGTCTGCAACGCATGGCGCAGCGCGGCTGTCCGCTGATGCTCGATGCGGGCGACACCGCGCTGGAGTTCAACGCCGCGGTCGAACCGCTGTTGAAATTCGTGCAGTTCGTGCGCCTGGATGCAAGCAAGCTCGATTCGGCCACGCTGCGTTCGCGCAGCGAATACCTGCACGCACGCGGCACCCATGTCATTGCCGGTCATGTGGACGACCACGACACCTATCACCTGTGCGAAGAACTACCGCTACAGGCGATCCAGGGCCGCTTCCTGCTCAAACCCGAGCCAGTCGAAGTACCGGTGCTGACCGCCAGCCGCCTCAGCTTGCTACGCCTGATGAAGGCGCTGGAAGAAGGCAATCCGGGGCCGGTCGAACTCGGCCAGATCGTGCGCGACGATGCCATCCTCAGTTACAAGCTGCTGGGCTGCGTGAACTCGGCGTACTTCGCCCTGCCGCGTCAGCTCAAGTCGGTGCAGCAGGCGGCGATCTTCTTTGGCGCCACGCGCATCCGCAACTGGATCTACACCATGGCGCTCAGCGGCACCGGCGACCGTCCGCCTGAGTTGCTGCGTGCCGCCCTGATTCGCGCGCATATGTGCGAGAAGCTGGCCCAGCACATGCCCAACGAACAGCGCGAAATGGCCTTCACCGCTGGCCTGTTCTCGCTGCTCGACACGCTGATGGCAGCCCCGATGGACTTCGTGCTGTGGCATTTACCGCTGGCACGCGAAATCAGCAGTGCACTGCTTGAAGGCAAGGGGCCGTTCGCGCCGTTGCTGGAGCAGATCTATGCATGGGAAGCCGGCAATCTACGCAGCGGCGATACGCAGCCGCAGGTGATCCGCCGCATGGCGGCGATCTACCTCGAAGCCACCCAGTGGGCCGATCACGTCTACGCGTTTGCGGACCAGCGGCCGAATTGACTTTGCTCCCAATCTTGCTCCCTCTCCCCTGTGGGGAGAGGGTTGGGGTGAGGGGCCAATCTAGCGACAAGGCAGCTTCAAAGCAGGTTCTTTTGCGAGCCTACCGCGAGCACCCGCCCCTCACCTCGATCCTCTCCCCGCAGGGGAGAGGAAGCTAAAGCGTCGTCGCCCGAATGCGCCACACAGCAAGCCCCAAGCCCGCCAGCGCAACCGCAAACCACACGCCGCCAACAACAACGTCCGTGCCCAACCACAGCACGCAAGCCACGGCGGCGACCACCAGAGCCCCCGCGCCACCGGCGAGCACCAGGTCGAGACGCGTCCTGCGGCTTTCGGGCATCAGCAGCCACACGCCCAACATGCCTAGCAGCAAGGCGGCGAGACGGCGCGCCGTGACGAAGGTCGGCGAGTCGGGCACGTCCGGTGCGACATCGGCCAGCGTGCGATCGCCGACCTGCAGTTCGTAGCCTTTGCCATCGAGCGCGTGTGCAGCCGGCACCAGTTCATCGCCGTCCACCTGCGCGAATATCGTGACCTCTTGCGCCGGCACGGTTTCCCAGCTCACGCGCAAGTCACCCAGGCGCGGCTGCTCCGGGTGGGCACTCGTCACCAGGTGACCGTCGACCAGCGAAAAACTGGCGGCAAGGTTCGACGGCAGCGATTTGAGATCCGGCGGCAACGGGTCCCCACCCGGCAACGCATGCAATAGCGTCGGCGAAAGGGCGTAACCACCTACCCGCACCAGGCCCGCATCGAATTGCTTGCCGCGAATGGGGAAACTCTCCGGATTGACATGCCCCGAAGGCTGCGCGAAACGGTGGGAATCCAGTGGGCGATCGACCCAATCCAACTCGTAGTGGACGTCGGAACCCACGCGCACTTCGCGCCATTGGAACATCTCCACATGGCGAATCAGCACCGGTGTCTGGGCACGCTGACCGAATTCAGGATCGTACGGCGCCTCGATCACCCGCACCGGCCCGGCCACGCGCACCATATAGCCATGCTGGCCGGCCTGCGGCGGTCCGCCTCCGCCCAGGTCGAGGATCTCTCCACCGTGCCGGGCCGAGGCGTGCTGACGGTCGAGCAGGCTATGCTCGGTCATCGCGACCAAACCGATACCCCCCAGCAACAGCAGTGCGCCCAGCACGCGTCGCATCCATTGCTGCATATCGGCTCCGCCCCCCTGCGGTGTGTTCATAGGTGTCCCTACCCTCGCAATTCGCGCTGTTCGTCAGCGCTACCGTAGCGGCCACGCTCGTCGCGTACCACGCGGGCTACGGCGCAATCATGATCGTGGGTAAAGAACAACCGCACGTCACGCGCCAGCTTGTCTTCCAGGAAGACCCGCTTCTCGTCGATCAACTTTTCCGGCCAGCGGTCATAGCCCATGGTGATGGGCAAGTGCACCCAGAAGCGACCCGGAATCAGATCCGCGCAAAACACCACGCCGCCGACTTCGGACAGCATTAGTCCCGGCGTATGACCGTCGGAATAGCTGAAGCGCACCGCGGACCCAAGCGCTTTCGAAAACTCGCCCTCGACCAGCTCGAGCCGTCCGCTCGCTTCCAGCAACGGCTGCAGCTCGGGCACGAACGAGGCACGATCGCGCGGATGCGGCTTCAGCGCGCGGCGCCAGTGCTCGGCGCCCACGACATAGGTTGCGTTGGGGAACAACAGGCGCGCCGATTGCCCTTCCTGCCATGCGGCGAGCAAGCCGCCGGCGTGGTCGAAATGCAAATGGGAGAGCACCACGACGTCGATATCTTCGTGCGTCAGCCCGGCCTCGGCCAGCGAATCGAGCAGTACGTGACGCTCTTCCACCACGCCGTAGCGTTCGCGCAGCGCGGGCTCGAAGAAAGCCCCGATGCCGGCCTCGAACAATACGTTGCGGCCGTCCAGATCCTTCACCAGCAAGCAGCGGCAAGCTAGTGGAATACGGTTTTCCGCATCCGGCACAATCCAGCGCGACCACAGCGCCTTCGGCGCATTACCGAACATGGCGCCGCCATCCAGCTGTTGCGAATTGCCGATGAGCGACCAGAGCTGCATTACTGCACCTTGCCCAGACCCGACTCGCGGCGAGGATCGCTGGCGGCATCGAGCTTGTTGGTTTTCAGATTCCAGGTGACGACGTTCATGAAGCCCCAGGGATTGCGCTCCTTCAGCGTATGCCCCATCTGCGTCAGCGTAGCGGCCGTGGCCGGGTCGAACGCGCCCTGCTCCACGTCCACCCGATCGGGCATGTACTGATGGTGGAAGCGCTTCTGCGCCACGATGCCCGCCGCATCCTTGCCGTCAACAAACGCCAGGATGCCTTCCAGCACCTGGGTGATGATGGTCGAACCGCCCGGCGAGCCGATCACGGCCACGCGATCGGCACCGAACACGATGCTCGGCGTCATCGAGGACAACATGCGCTTGCCCGGCGCCGGTGCATTCGCGGCGCTACCAAGCAGGCCGTACACATTCGGCTTGTTCGGCACCAGGGCAAAGTCGTCCATCTCATCGTTGAGCAAAACGCCGGTGCCTTGCGCCACGAAGGTGGAACCGAGGACGTAGTTCACCGTCAAGGTGATCGAGGCGATATTGCCGTCCGCATCGATGACCGAGAAATGCGTGGTGTGCATGCCCGGATCGACGCCCGTGCTGGCGAGCAGCATGGACGAAGGCGTCGCCCGGTCCAGCAGGATGGTCTGGCGCAGACCCGCCGCGTAGTAAGGCGACAGCAGCATGTCCAGCGGCATCTTCACGAAGTCCGGGTCGCCCAGGTAGTCGTTATGATCACGGAACGCGCGACGCATGGCTTCGATGACCAGGTGCGTACGATGCGCCTGGTCGAGCTTGCTCAGATCGAAGCCGGACAGGATGTTGAGGATCTGGGCCACGGCCACGCCACCCGATGACGCCGGCGGCGCGGTGACCACGCGATAGCCGTGGTAGTCCACGGTGATCGGCGTGCGCTCCTTCACCTGATAGCTTTCCAGGTCCTTCGCGGTCCACTTGCCACCCGCGGCACGCACGGCGTCGACCAGCTTCTTCGCCGTCTCGCCGCGATAGAAACCATCCGCGCCGTGCTCACCGAGCAATTCGAGCGTGCGCGCCTGATCCGGATCGCGCCACACCTGCCCAACGGCCGGCGGCTTGTCGCCCGGAAGGAACTTCGCTACTGACGCCGGCCAGCGGCGGATGTCCTTTTCGCGCTCCGCAATCGAGTTGACCAGACGCCCGTCCGGCTCAAAACCATCGCGCGCGGTGCGAATGGCAGGCGCCAGCGAATCCTTCAACGGCAGCTTGCCGTAATGGGCGGCAAGCCACACTAGACCCGCCGGCTCGCCCGGAATGCCGGCGGATAGCGGACCGTTGAGCGCGCTATCGCGATTGGGCGTGCCGTCCTTGTTGAGGTAATCCTTGCTGTCCACCGCCAGCGGCGCGGTTTCGCGCGCGTCGATGAAGACCTCGTGTCCGTCCGAAGCACGATGCAGTACCGCCATGAAGCCGCCACCGATGCCGGAACTTTCCGGTTCCACCACCGAGAG
>DASXND010000060.1:0-8736 GCA_036495265.1 Dyella sp. | reverse complement strand
TATCACGACCAGCCAGGGCGCCGGCAAATCCAACGCCGTGATCGATTTCTACATCGGCGGCCCGGGCACGCTTGATGCGATGGGGTTGCGGCTGATCAGCGGACGGATCCCGCAGCCCGACGAATACGCCTTGTTCTCCGGCTTCGTGCCCGAGAACGGGGTGATGCTGGTGACACGGTCACTGGCCGAACACCTGTGGCCGGGTGCTGATCCTCTGGGCCGGGAGATGTGGTGCGACCGTTTGCATTTCCGCGTGATCGGCGTGATCGAAAACCTGGTACGCCCCAATCCTGCGGGATTCGGCCCGGGTACGGGCGACTGGAGCGTGTTCATTCCCGGCCTGCCCGGGCCGAAATTTGCCGGCACCTATTTGCTGAAGGCCGACCCGGCGCAGTTGCCACGGGTATTGCGAGACGCACGCGCTGCCATCGCTAAGATTGCGCCGGATGTCGTGCTGGATGAGGAATACAGCCGCACGCTCAGCGACATGCGCGATATCCGCTTTCGCCAGGATCGCGCCATGGCCGGCATCTTGATCGGGGTGATCCTGGCCCTGCTGCTGGTGACGGCACTGGGCATCGTGGGGCTGGCCAGCTTCTGGGTGCAGCAGCGGCGCAAGCAGATCGGCATCCGTCGCGCCATTGGCGCCACCCGGCGCGACATCCTGGGCTATTTCCAGACCGAGAACTTCCTTATCGTCAGCGGCGGCATCGGCATCGGCATGGTCCTGGCGTTCGCCCTGAACCTGGTACTGATGAAGTTCTACGAACTGCCGCGCTTGCCGCTGTACTACCTGCCGTTGGGCGCTGTCTCACTGTGGCTGCTCGGCCAGTTGGCCGTGCTTGGTCCGGCCCTGCGGGCGGCCGCGGTGCCGCCGGTGGTGGCGACAAGGTCGGTATAGGGGTCAATTAGGCCGCACATCCGTGCTGTTCGGCACGGGTTGCCAGGCCATCGGCCATGGAAAATGAGTGCTATCTCAACCGGAAGGGTGTTCCCATGAAAATCGGACCGCGTATGGTCTTGGCGGGTTTGTTGATGTCGGCCGCGTGTGCGGCTTCGGTACAGGCCGCGCCGACGGATGTACCCACCCGCGTCAAGGCGCTTAATGTCCTGCTGGCCGAGCAGTGGCAGCACAATCTGGAAAACTCACCGGAGTTCGCCACCATCGTGGGCGACCTGCGTTACAACGATCGCTGGAGCGATGTCTCGCTGGCGCATACCCAGGCCGAGCAGGCGAAGACCCAGGATTTCCTGAAGCGCTTCCAGGCGATCGACACCACCGGGTTCTCCGACGACGACAAGCTCAATCAGCAGCTGATGGTGCGTCAGCTGCAGGACGCGCTCAAGGCGCATGAGCTGAAGATCGACGAGATGCCGCTGGACCAGATGAGCGGCGCGCACCTCATGCTGGCCGGTTTCGTCAGCTCCATCCCGTTCAACAACACCAAGGAATACGACGACTACCTGGCCCGCCTCAAGGCTGTACCCGCCTTGCTCGCGCAGGTGACCGGCGTGGCTCAGCAGGGCCTGAAGGACGGCATGATGCCGCCGAAGTATCTACTGGAAAAAGTGGTCACCCAAATCGACAGCATCGGCAAGCCCGCTGGCATGGACAGCGTCTTCGCCGAGCCGCTCAAGCACTTCCCCAAGTCGGTGTCGCCGGCGGACCAGAAGCGCCTGCATGACGCCATTCTTGCCGCCATCGACCACGACGTGCGTCCGGCCTACCAGAAGCTGGGCGAATTCGTGGCCAAGGACTATGCGCCGCATGGTCGCTCTGAACCTGGCGTGTGGCAGCTGCCCAATGGCGATGCGATCTATCGCTTCGACGTCGAGCAGATGACCACGACCAAGGAGAGCCCGGAGCGCATCCACGAGCTGGGCCTGTCCGAGGTGAAGCGCATCGAGGGCGAGATGACCGAGCTGGCCAAATCGCAGGGCTACAAGGATCTGGCCAGCTTCCGCGCCGCGCTCAAGACCAACCCGAAGACGCACGCCACGTCGCGCGAGGACATCCTCAACCGCTACCGCAACTACCTTGCAGGCATGCAGCCGGAACTGCCGAAGCTGTTCGGCCTGCTGCCCAAGACCAAGGTGGAAGTCGTGCCGGTGGAGCCGTTTCGCGAGAAGGAAGCTGCCGCGGCCGAATACCACCAGGGCACGCCGGATGGTTCGCGTCCCGGCCAGATCTTCGTCAACACCGGCGACTACGCCAATCGCAGCGTGCTGACGATCGAGTCGACCGCCTACCACGAAGGCATCCCCGGCCATCACATGCAGATCTCCATCGCGCAGTCGCTGCCCAAGCTGCCGCCGTTCCGTCAGCAGGCGGGCTACAACGCGTATATCGAGGGCTGGGCGCTGTACGCGGAGCAGCTGGGCAAGGAGCTCGGTTTCTACAAGGACCCGCTGTCGTACTACGGCCGTCTGTCCGATGAGCTGCTGCGTGCCGACCGCCTTGTGCTGGATACCGGCGTGCACAGCAAGCACTGGACGCGCCAGCAGATGGTGGACTTCTTCCATGAGCACTCCAGCGAAGACGAGCCGGATGTGCAGGCCGAGACCGACCGCTACATCACCTGGCCGGGCCAGGCGCTGGCGTACAAGATGGGCCAGCTGAAGATCGTCGAGCTGCGTGAGCATGCGAAAAAGGAACTGGGCGACAAGTTCGACATCCGCGCCTTCCACGACGAAGTGCTCGGTGGCGGCGCGCTGCCGCTGGACGTGCTCGAAACGCGCATTAATGCGTGGATCGCTGCAGTGAAAGCGGGCAAGGCGCCCGCTCACCCGGTGGCGAGCTGAGCATTCAGTAAGACCGGAGCGCGCGCTGCATCCCGCAGCGCGCGCTTTGCAACGCTAGGGAGAGAGCGATGCACCGATCGATGAAGTCCTTGCTGTGGGTCGTGGCGCTGCTGGCGCCTATCTCGGCTGCAATCGCGGGTACGGAGTTCTCGTATCGCTCTGACAGCACCCTGCGTTGGCACAGTGAAGGACGCTACTTACACCTCGCAACGGCGAAAGACGGTGGCGTCAACGTGCTGGCGGTAACGCCGGCATCGCTTTGGGGACTGACCGAGGGCGACGAGATCCTGGAGGCCGACGGCCAGCCGGTTCGCGATGTCGCGGCGCTGATGGATCGACTTCGAGCGCATGACGCTACGCCCATGTCGCTCAAGGTACGGCAGGGCCGTATCGAGAAGGCGGTAACCCTGGCGGCCCAGGCTCATGAGCTGGTGTCTGCACCTGCACCCAAGTCACCGGCGGCGCCGGAGCCTCCGGCATCACCCGCAGCACTGGCCGATACGAGTCACAGTCGATTCGTCTATCAAACCGACAGTAGCCTGCGTTGGCGCAGCGATGGGCAACGATTGCAGCTGGTGACCGCCAGTGGTGGCGGCGTAAACGTCGTTGCGCTGACACCGGCGTCCTTGTGGGGCCTGGCCCAGGGGGATGTGATCGTCGAGGCCGACGGCCAGCCGGTTCACGATGTGGCCGGGCTGTTGAATCGTCTGCGGGCGCATGGCGCGTCGCCGATGCCGGTCAAAGTGCGCCGGGACGGTGCCGAACACTCGGTCATGCTGGCAGAACAGGCTCGTAGCGGCTTGCTGCCGACCGCGCCACCGCCGGCACCACCATCGCCAGCCCCACCGGCAGCCCCCGTTCCACCGGGCGGTTGACGGCCGCTACCATCGACCCGCGACGGATCGCGCGAAAGATGGCAACCTTTTGGCGTGGAGCTGCATCCACGTCTACATGTGCAAGAGACGAATGCGAACCGTACTGATCATTGACGACAACCCGGCCGTGGGTGAGGCGCTGTCGCTGGCGCTTTCCCTCCATGAAATCCGCCCGTTGATCGCGCTGACGCCCGAGCAGGGGCTGGCCATGCTGGAAAGCGAGCGCGCCGACGTGGTCATTCAGGATATGAACTTCACCGCCGACACCACGTCCGGCGAGGAAGGCATCGCCCTGTTCCGGGCCATTCGTCAACGCCATACCGACCTGCCGGTGATCCTGCTTACCGCCTGGACGCATCTTGAAACGGCCGTGGAGCTGGTCAAGGCCGGCGCTTCGGACTATCTCGCCAAGCCGTGGGACGACGCCAAGCTGCTGACCACGGTGGAGAACCTGTTGGAGTTGTCGGAATCTACCCGCGAGGTGACCCGTACGCGCAACGAGCGTCGTCGTCGCCGTGAGGATTTGCAGCGCCGTTACGAACTCGACAGTTTGGTGTTTGCCTCCGAGGGCATGGCACGCACGCTGGAGCTGGCCTGCCAGGTGGCGCGTTCGGACGTACCGGTCTTGATCACCGGCCCCAATGGCGCCGGCAAGGAGCGTATCGCGGCGATTGTGCACGCCAATTCGGCGGCCAAGCGTGGCGCGTTCATTGCGGTGAACTGCGGTGCCTTGCCCGGCGAGCTGATCGAAGCCGAACTGTTTGGCGCTGACGCCGGCGCCTATACCGGCGCCAACAAGGCGCGCGAGGGCCGTTTTGAGTTGGCGGACGGCGGCACCTTGTTCCTCGATGAAATTGGCAACCTGCCGCTGTCGGGGCAGGTAAAGCTGCTGCGCGTGCTGGAAACCGGACAGTTCGAACGGCTCGGTTCCGGGCGTACGCGGCAGGTGAAGGTGCGTGTGCTGAGCGCAACCAACGCCGATCTCAAGGCTATGATCCGCGCCGGCACGTTCCGTGAGGATCTCTACTACCGCCTCAATGTCATCGAGGTCAATCTGCCGCCGCTGTCCGACCGTGTCGATGACATCCTGCCGCTGGCCGAGCACTTCCTCGACGGTCGCGCCGAGTTGGGCGATGCCGCGCGTGACGCCTTGCTGTCCTATCCCTGGCCGGGCAACGTGCGCGAGCTGAAGAACGCCATCGAGCGTGCCGCGCTCTTGGCCAGCGATGGCCGCATTTCACCGGAACAACTGAACCTGCCGCAAGTCGCTCCCACGGTCGTTCGCAATCTGGACGAGCCCAGTCGCGAGTCGGTGGAAGCGGCGCTGGAGAAAGCCGGCGGCGTCGTCAGCCGTGCCGCCCAGGCGCTGGGCCTGTCGCGCCAGGCACTGTACCGGCGCATGGAGCGCTACGGCCTGGCCCAGGTGCAGGTCTGATCCAGGCGTGGCGTCGATCGGGCGTGAATGGCGCGTTGCGACATCAGTCATGATTGCCGCCGGTGGCGCCGGCGAGGATGATATCGATACCGATGGAGCCTGCCATGCGATATCGCAGCGTCGTGATTCTTCTAGCCTCCGTGCTCGCCGGTCCGGCGATGGCGCAGAGCGCCAAGCCGCCCGTTACACAGGCAAGCGACAAGTGGAGTGCGCCATCATCATCGAGCACCAGCGCGGGTACCTATCGCGATGCCCTGAGCACCGCCGCCAGCGACGCCGAGCGCTTCAAGTTCAGCAACCAGGGCCCAAAGGACAACGCGCCACCGGATCAGTCGCCCATTCGCGTAATCATCAACAACGGTCGCGGCCCTCATGTGAACTGCATACCGATGGGGATGAGCGGCGCGTGCCATTGACGACGATTTGCCTCGAAGGAAGAAGCCGATGCTGCGTGGTTTGAGTTCGCTCGAATCGCGCATGGTCCTGTTGCTGAGCCTGGCGGGCTTGTCGGGCGTACTGGTCTATGCCGGCGTCACGCAATGGCCGTTGCCGCAACTGCTGGTGTGGCTGCACAAGGACCTGGGCATCGACCTGGGTGCGCCGGCGCATTTCAGTTTCTATGGCGGCCTGATCGTTTCGATCATCCTGCTGCTGCCGCTGTCGCTGTGGCTGGGTCACCGTGTGATGTCGCCGATTACCAAGCTGCTGCGCGCGCTGGAAGGCGCGGTGGCGAGTTATCGCGATGGCGACTTCAGTTTCTCCATTGCGGCGGATCGTCGCGACGAACTGGGCGAGTTGATCCGCATGCACAACGCACTGGGCCAGACCTTGCGCGAGCAACGGCAGAACTTGGCCCAACGCGAGTTGCTGCTGGATACCGTGGTGCAGAACACGCCGGTGGCGCTGGTCCTGACCGATGCCAGCGGCCGCGTGACCTACGCCAATATCGCGGCTCGTCACCTGTTCAACGAAGGACGGACCCTGCACGGCTTGAGCTTTGTCGAGCTGTTGAGCGACGGCCCCGAGGCCCTGCGTCGCGCCGTGGAAGGTGGTGAGGATGCCTTGCTCACCGTGGAGATGGATGGCGGCGAGGAAACCTTCCACCTGTCGCAGCGCAGTTTCCGCCTGCAGGGGCGGCCACATCGGTTGCAGCTGTTTCGTCGCATGACGCGAGAACTCTCGCGACAGGAAGTGGCAACCTGGAAACGCGTGATCCGCGTGATCAGCCATGAGTTGAACAACTCGCTGGCACCGATATCGTCGCTTGCGCATTCGGGCGCCGAGCTTGCGCGACGTGGCGACACGTCACGCCTGCCGGGCGTATTCGCCACCATTGGCGAACGCGCGCGCCACCTGCACGGCTTCATCGCAGGCTATGCCAGCTTTGCCAAGTTGCCGGCGCCACAACCGGTAGCGATTGCATGGAAGGCCTTTCTCGATGGGCTTTCACTGCACTGCCAATTCAAGCTGAGCGGCCATATCCCCGAGCAGCCAGGCTGGTTCGATGCGGGCCAGGTCGAGCAGGTGCTGATCAACCTGATCAAGAACGCCCACGAATCGGGCAGCGCCGATGACGAAGTCAGCGTGTCGCTGACGGTGATTGCCCGTGACTTGCGCATCGAAGTGGCCGATCGCGGTCCGGGCATGAGCGAGACGGTTCTGGCGCAGGCCTTGCTGCCGTTCTATTCGACCAAGCGTTCCGGTACGGGTCTCGGGCTGGCCCTGGCGCGCGAGATCGTGGAAGCGCACGGTGGGCGCATCGCACTGGCCAATCGTGAGGAAGGCGGCTTGCGCGTCAGCCTTCTGCTACCGCTCGGGCCGAAGTAACCGCTCGTATCCCTGCAAGGCACCTCGCCTATACTCCGGGTATCTTTCAAGGATGCAGGAGTAGGGCAATGGGACAGTTGTTCGCTTTGGTCGTGGTCGTCGTCGTGGTGATCATATTGGCCAAGTTGGTGCGCATCGTGCCGCAGGGCTACGAGTGGACGGTGGAGCGCTTTGGCATGTACACGCGCACGCTCAGCCCCGGCCTGCACTTCCTTATACCCGTCATGTACGGCATCGGCCGCAAGATGAACATGATGGAGCAGGTACTGGACGTACCATCGCAGGACGTCATCACCAAGGACAATGCCGTCGTACGCGTGGACGGGGTGGTGTTCTATCAGGTGCTGGATGCGGCCAAGGCCGCCTACGAGGTGGCGAACCTGGAGCAGGCAGCACTGGCCTTGATCATGACCAATATCCGTACCGTGCTCGGTTCCATGGATCTGGACGAATCCTTGAGCCAGCGCGATGCGATCAATGCCAAGCTGCTCAAGGTAGTCGATGAGGCGACCCATCCCTGGGGCGTCAAGGTCAACCGCATCGAGATCAAGGACATTGCGCCACCGCGCGACCTGATCGACTCGATGGCTCGCCAAATGAAGGCCGAGCGCGAGAAGCGCGCGAACATTCTCGAAGCGGAGGGCTTCCGCCAGGCGGCCATCCTCAAGGCAGAAGGCGCAAAGCAGTCGGTGATCCTGGCTGCCGAGGGCGAAAAGGAAGCGGCGTTCCGCGCGGCCGAAGCGCGCGAGCGTTCGGCCGCGGCCGAGGCCAAGGCGACGTCGATGGTTTCCGAGGCGATCGCCAATGGCAACATCAACGCGCTCAATTACTTCGTGGCCAACAACTACGTTGAGGCGCTGAAGGAAATGGCGAATTCGCCGAATCAGAAAATGCTGCTGCTGCCCATGGAGGCTACCGGCATTCTCGGTTCGCTGGCGGGCATTGCCGAACTGGCCAAGGAATCGTTGAGCCAGCAGCAGGTCCAAAGCGGGCAAGCTGGCCGGCGCACGCCGCCGCCGGTGGGCTGAGCATCCCCAGGCCGAGGACGAGACGACATGGAACAGGTGGCCTTGCACTATTGGTGGTGGATTCTCGCGCTGGTGTTGATTGCGCTCGAGGTGATCCTGCCCGGTTATTTCATGCTGTGGATCGGCATCGCCGCGGGCGTCACCGGGCTGGTCATGCTGGCCGTCCCCGGCCTATCGCTGTTGGGCCAGGCCTTGGTGTTCGCCGTGCTGGCGTTTCTTTCCTGCGCGGTCTACTGGTATGGCTTACGCCCGAAGCTGATGCGCAACGAACCCGGCAATGCGTTGCTCAATCGTCGTGGCGAACAGAAGATCGGTCAGCGTTACGTGTTGGCCGAGCCGATCATCAACGGGCGTGGCAAGGCCCGGGTGGGCGATGGTTTGTGGCTGGTGAGCGGGCCAGATCTGCCGGTGGGCAGTATGGTCGAGGTAGTGGGAGTGGATGGGACGACGTTGCTGGTGCGTCCCACGGAGTGAGTAGTCTTCGGCTTTCCTCGACGCATGAGCCGCATGTTTTTTTGCTCGTCATCCCAGCGAAGGCTGGAGGCGCTTTACAACAGCGCAGCTGGTCATCCAGTGACTTTCGCTCTGTTGTAACTTTGCCGTGACCTGGCTCGCCTGCCGCGGGCTTCCGTCCTCCTGCCGGAGGCCGGGTTACTTTTCTCTGTTTGGCCAGAGAAACGTAACCAAAAGAGAGGCCACCCCGATGGCGCGCCTTCCGGGCTTTGCCCTCCAGGTGCGCGGGTGGGTTACGGAGGTTTGTCGACAGGGC
>DASXND010000059.1:0-2487 GCA_036495265.1 Dyella sp. | reverse complement strand
GCTGGTCTTGGCCACGCCGGCCTGCTCCACCACCAGATCGACGCCGACGGCGCGGACGCCTCGCTGGTAAAAAAGGCTCGAGGCGCATTCCAGAATGCGTTCGCGCACATCCAGGGCTTCGCCCCCCTGCGCTTTTTGGTGTTTAACAGGCACTCCCGTCTTCATTTCCGGCACCGGGCCAACTTGGTTGTTGACATGATACAGACCGTTCTGTAGCGTTACAAGGAACAGACAGGTCTGTAGCGTCCAACGGGAGCAAGGTTATGAGCGCAAACAGCAAGGTAGTGGCCGTCTATGGCGCGACGGGCCATACGGGAAAGTTCGTTATCGCTGAACTTTTGCGCCGCGGCTTAGCGGTTGTGGCGGTGGGCCGCGATATATCGAGAATGCCCGCGGACGTGACGGCGCGGCTCGCCGGCATCGATGATGCGGCTGCCCTGGACCGGGCGTTCGCCGGCTGCTCCGTGGTTATCAATTGCGCCGGCCCGTTCCTGGATACGGTCGCCCCCATCGTCGAGGCCGCTTTGCGGGCGGGCAGCGCCTATCTGGATGTCACGGCGGAACAAGCCAGTGCGCTCTCGACCTTTGAGCGCTATGACCGGCGTGCTCGCGACACGGGTGTTGCCGTGATCCCGGCGGCCGGCTTTTACGGCGGCCTTGCGGACCTTCTCGCCAGCGCCCTGGTTGGTCAACGTCCGGCGGAGGACATGACCGTTGCCATCGCCCTCGATCACTGGTGGCCGACCGAAGGAACCCGCAAGACCGGCGAGCGCAATCGCGTGCCGCGGGTCGTGGTCGAGAATGGCAACCTGGTGCCCATGGCCCTCCCCGCGGCGAAGACGGCATGGACCTTCGATGCGCCGCATGGTGTGCAGGAGATGGAAGCCATGCCCTTCAGCGAGATCATCACGATCTCCCGCCATCTGCAGGTGCGCAACTTGCGCGCCTATCTCAATGCGTCGTCCCTCAGTGAAATACGTGGCGCCACGACACCCGCGCCCGTGGCCGTCGACACGCAGGGGCGATCGGCACAGAAATTCGCCATGGAGGTTGTCGCGCGCGATAGTAGCGGCACACGTCGCGCCCTCGCGCAGGGACAGGACATCTACGCCGTCACCGCGCCCCTTGTCGTCGAGGCGGCCGCGCGCATGCTTCAACCTTCCTTCCATCGCAGCGGTGCACTGGCCTTGGGGGACGCATTTGATGCCGAAGACTTCCTGCGCTCCTTCAAGCCTGAACACCTGACGTTCCAGCTCAATGCAATCTGATCCACGCGGTTCAATCCAACCATCAGGGAGTTGTGGCATGCAGCAGAACGAACTCGCAGCGTTGTTGGCTTCGCTTCACGTCAAGGGTAACCCGCTCGTCCTCTATAACGCCTGGGATGCCGGCAGTGCCAAGGCCATTCGGGATGCGGGTTCGCCCGTGATCGCGACCAGCAGCTGGGCCGTAGCTGCGGCGCAGGGTTATGGTGACGGCGAGTCGATGCCCTTCACCTTCGTCGAAGACGTCGTCGCTCGCATCACCAGCGCCGTGGATGTCCCGGTGACGGTGGATGTCGAGGGCGGCTACAGCGATGACCCACAGGCTTGCGCCGCCAACGTCGCGCGCTTGATGGACCACGGCGTGGTCGGCATCAACTTCGAGGACCGCATCGTGCACGGGACCGGCCTGCATGGCGTTGACGCGCAAAGCGCGCGCATCGCCGCGATCCGGGCCATGGCTGAGGCGCGCGGTGTTCCACTTTTCATCAATGCCCGCACCGATCTGTTCCTTGGCACCGGAATCAAGCCACCTGCTGGCATGCCCGAGGCGAAAGAACGGGCGGCCGCCTATGCGCGCGCTGGCGCCTCCGGATTCTTCGTTCCCGGCCTGGTGGACTTGTCCGCCATTCGGGATCTGTGCAACACCATCGACCTACCCCTGAATGTCATGACGATGCCAGGGCTCCCTCATGCACGAGAGTTGGCCGACGCCGGTGTCGCACGCATCAGTCACGGACCGGCAGCCTATGTGCTGGCCATGGAAGCTATACGCAACGCGGCGAACGCTGTCCACAAAGAACGCCTGATCGCGTGAACCCAAGGAGTCGCGCGGCCGCATGGCCGCGCGCTATCGACGAGCAGTAAACCCGCACCACGCGAAAACACGGCGTTGATGGGTCGGACGGCTGCCAGTGGGTTCGAGCAAGCCAAGCTCGCTCAATTCAACGCGACGGCCCGGCAACTTTCCGCGCGAACCCGTCCGGGGCAGATGCCGCTGACCCGCTTGAACAGGCGACGGAACGCCGCTTCGCTGCTGTAGCCGAGTTGCTGGGCAATGCCCGCCACGGATTGCTGGCGATCGCGCAGGAGTTGCTCTGCGACGCTGACGCGCCACTGCGTGACGTATTGCACCGGCGGTACCTTCATCAGCTGGGTGAAGCGTTCGGCAAAGGCGGAACGTGACATGCAGGCGAGCGAGGCCATCGACTGCATGGTCCAGGTC
>DASXND010000058.1:0-3860 GCA_036495265.1 Dyella sp. | reverse complement strand
GGGTGCTCGCGGTGAGGTTTCAAAAGATCGCGCTTTAGTCTGGCGCTTTCTCAAGATTGGCCCCTCACCCCAGCCCTCTCCCCGGAGGGGAGAGGGAGCAAAGGAAAGTCACCAGATGCGAACGCGCTGTGCCTCGGGACGCCACATCGGCTGGCCCTGCTTCACGCCAAACGCTTCATAGAACTCCGGAATATTCGACAGCGGCCCGTTGACGCGCCACTTGGCCGGCGCATGCACGTCGCTGAGCAGGGCCTGCCGCAGCAGATCCTCGCGCTCCTGCGACAGCCACGACAGCGCATAACCAAGGAAGAATCGCTGCATCGGCGTATAGCCGGCGATCTTTTCGCCCTTCTGGTATTGCTCGGTTTTCTTGAACGCGTCGATGCCGATCATCAGGCCGCCGAAGTCCGCGATGTTTTCGCCCAGGCTGGCCTCGCCATTGATATGCAGGCCGGGTAGCGGTTCGAACGCGTTGAACTGCTTGACCATGACGGCGGCGCGCTGGTTGAAGCGGGCCGCATCCTGCTTGCTCCACCAGTCCTTCAAGTTGCCGGCAGCGTCGAACTGTCGTCCCTGATCGTCGAAACCGTGGGTAATTTCATGGCCGATGGTCGAGGCGGCGACATAACCGTAGACCACGGCGTCATCGATCTCGCTGTCCGCATGGCCGGGGATGATGAATTGCGCGGCAGGCAGCACGATCTCGTTGTTGGATGGGTTGTAATAGGCGTTATAGGTCTGCGGGTACATCTCCCACTCGTTGCGGTCGACCGGCTTGCCGAACTTCGACACCATGTCGTTGAAGGCCCAGTGGCTGGCATTCATCATGTTCTTCGCATACGACTCTCGGCCGATGCTGAGCGCGGAGTAATCCTTCCACTTGTCCGGGTAGCCGACCTTCCTGGTCACGGCGGCCAGTTTCTCGTGCGCCCTGGTCTTGGTGGCCGGGCTCATCCAGTCGAGCCGGTCGATGCGTTCGCCATAAGCCGTGCGGATCGATTCCACCATGGCGTTGTAGCGCTGTTTGCTGCTCTCGGAAAAATAGTCCTTCACGTAGATGCGGCCAAGAATCATGCCCATGGCGTTGTTCTCGGCGCGAAGGGAGCGCTTCCAGCGTGGTTTCTGCTCCTTCTGGCCCGAAAGCACGCGGTTGTAGAAATCGAAGTGCTCGTTGTCGAAGTCCTGGCTCAGGTAGGCCGCATAGGCGTCGGCCAGGTGGACGCGCAGGTAGTCGCGCAGCACGGGTACGGGCGTCTTGGCGAGCAGGGCCTGCAGCCCGCCGAAGAATTCCGGCTGGCCGACGATGACCGTTTCCGGCGACAGCTTCCACGCTTTCAGGCGCTCGCTCCAGGCGATGGCCGGCGTGACCTTGCCGGTGAAGTCCACAGGCGCGATCTTGTTGTAGTTCTTCTCCGGATCGCGCAGGTCGGCCAGCGGGCGCGACACCTTGGCGAGTGCGGTTTCGAACGCCATGACCTGGGTCGCACTCTTGCGCGCGGCGGCGTCGTCGGCGCCGAGCAGGCGGAACATGCGGTGCAGGTGTTCCACGTAGGCAACGCGAGCCTTGGCGACGCCCGGCTCCTGGTTGAAGTAGTAGTCGCGCTCCGGCAAGCCCAGACCGCCCTGGCCCAGATGCACGGCCATGACGTCGCTCTGCTTCTCGTCCTGCGATACACCGAAATCGAAGAACGCATCCACGCCCAGCGGCTGCAGCGCGAAGCCTTCGTCGAGTGCGGACTGCAAGTCATGCACCGCATCGATGCGGGCGAGCTCATCTTTCAGCGGGCTCAGGCCAAGTTTGTCGGCCAGGGCCTGGTCCATCGCGGTGGTCCAGAAATCGCCCACCTTCTGCTCGTCGCTGCCGCTGGCGGCGCTCTTTTGAGCGGCCGCGGTTTCGCTGATCTTGCGCAATTTGACGTAGAGGTCGTCCTGTACCACCTGGCCGATGCCCCACATCGATTCCTGTGCCGGGATCGGGTTGCTCTTCAGCCACGCGCCATTGGCGAACTGGAAAAAGTCATCGCCAGGGTTGACCGACGCGTCGATATTCGCCGCTACCACGTCGCGCGGCAGCGCAGCCGGGACTGAAGCCGGCGCGGTTTTCGCTGTGGTGTCGGCGGCTTGGGCGCTGGGTAGCCACGCCGCAGCCATGCCCAGGGCGAGGGCACACAGACGAAGGGAATGCGAAGTCACTTTCATGGTGGACCTTCCGTATCAGAGAGGAACAGGGCGGCGATGGCATCGACGCGGCCCAGTGACATTGAAATCGAGAGCGCTTAGAGCCCGATAGCCAAACGGCTGCCAAAGTCGGCCAGCGGCGACACCACCAGCAGGCGGGCCAGGATCAGGATGATCATCACGACCCAGGGCGCGAAGTCGAGGCCGCCGGCCACCAGCTTGCCGCGCAGCGGGCGCAGCAGCGGGTCGACCAGGCTGCCTGCCAATCGATAGACCGGATGGTAGTGCTCGACCTGGAACAGGCTCATCAAGGACCAGATGAAGATCAGCACCACGTAGAACATCAGGATGAAGTCGAGCGTATCGGCCACCGACAGCAACAACAGGCCAAGCACATGCGGGAAGGCGCCGAGCAGCGCAAACAGCAGCACCCGCTTGAGCAGCATCAGCAGCCAGATCAGCAGCAAGGCGGCGATATTGATGCGGCGCCAGTTCGGCAGCAGCTTGCGGATCGGCGCCAGGATGGGATTGGTGGTGCGGTAGACGAACTGGCTGAGCGGGTTGTGGAAGTCTGCGCGACTGGCCTCAGCCAACAGGCGCAGGGCGAACAAGGCCGCGGCGGCGCCGAAGGCCAGTTCGAGCAGGAAGGAAACGGCGTTAACGAGATAATTCACGGCTTGTCATCCAGGCTGGCAGCCAGTTCAGCACCGCGGCGCGTGGCGGCGGCCACGGCGCGGGCCACAGTGGCGTGGAAGTGGTCGGCGGCAAAGCTTTCCAGGGCGGCTTGCGTCGTGCCATGGGGAGAGGTCACGCGCTGACGCAACACGCCAGGGTCCTCGCCGCTTTCGGTCAGCATGCGGCCGGCGCCCAGGCAGGCCTGGGCGGCCAGGGCGCGGGCCACGTTGCGTGGCATGCCCTGCGCAAAGGCGGCATCTTCCAGCGCCTCAACCAGGGCAAAGAAGTAAGCCGGGCTGGAGCCGGCGATGGCGGTGACGGTATCCATCTGCGCCTCGTCTTCGATCCAGCGCGTGAGGCCGACGGCGTCCATGATGTGCTGGGCCTGCGCACGCTGCTCCGGGCTTACCCGCCGGTTGGCGCACAATCCGGTAGCACCCGCGCCGATCAGCGCCGGGGTATTGGGCATGCAGCGGACGATGGCCAGGGCATGGCCGAACCAGCGCTCGAGCTGGTCGATGCGTACGCCGGCGGCGATCGAGATCAGCAGGGGCCTCTGGCGATGCAGGGTGTCCAGCAACTCGGCATGGACCGCCGGCATGATCTGCGGCTTCACCGCCAGGATCAGGACATTCGCCTCGGCGGCGGCGAGGCGGTTTTCGCCATAGCAGGCCACGCCAAAGTCCCGCCCCAGCTCCTGGCGTGCGTCGGCCCTGGGTTCGGCCACGGTGATGGAGGAAGCGGCGATGCCGGTTTTGAGCAGGCCGCCGATCAGGCTGCGCGCCATATTTCCGCCACCAATGAAAGCAATACGTGTCATGCGGGTTCCTCGCCAATCCGGCGCCTACCTTACAAGACGGCGCCTTGGCCCGTCCCGTGGCGGAAGTGCGGGGAGGCGGAACCGCCTCGGCCCAGACTTCTGCAAACCACGTCCCCGCTTTGGGTAGTAGAGCGAAGGAAAGGCTGGTGGCACGGGCCATGGCGCGAGTAGTATCGGCCCGCTGCAT
>DASXND010000057.1:0-15340 GCA_036495265.1 Dyella sp. | reverse complement strand
GAACCTGCAGCTGTATGCCTTCGTGCAAGTGCCCGTCTACAGTCATTTGCAGGGCTACCAGCTGTTTCCGCGCTGGACCGGCACGGTAGGCATCAGCATGAAACTGTGAGCCCGAATCATCGACGAACCCCCGGTGGCGTTACCGCAGTTTTGCCGTAACGCTTCACGAGACACTTCCATCCCTCCTTCTACATTTCGCGCCATGCCCAACTATCTACGCTACCTATTCGCCAGTCTGTTGCTGACCACGCTTGCACAGCCCCTGCTCGCCAACGATCTGGTGGTGGGCAAGACAGCCCCGCCGATTGCCTTGAACACGCTGGACGGGAAGCAGATCGACTTGCGCGATCTGCGCGGCAAGGTCGTGATCGTGACGTTCTGGGCCACCTGGTGCGATCCCTGCCGTGAGGAACTACCGTTGCTTTCTCGCTACGTGCAGGAGCACGCCGACCAGGGCCTGGTCGTGCTCGGCTTCAGCCTCGATACGCCGGACCAGCTCGATCAGGTAAAAACGGTGGCAAGCGCGCTGAGTTTCCCGGTCGGACTGCTGGGCGATCCCCACGTGCCTGGCTATGGGCGTATCTGGCATTTACCGGTGAGCTTTACCATTGACCGCGACGGGCGACTTGTCGACAACGGCTGGAAGGATGAGCAGCCCGCATGGACGCCGGAGCGACTGGACAAGGTGATTGCACCGTTGTTGAGTGCAACTCGGTAGCAACACTCCCCTGACAGCCCACCGTGGCCAGGCTTGAAACGAACGTCCCTCAGCCAGTCACGCATCAAGCCTAGCCTTCCGTCGATATTTGGGCCCACTTAGGAGCCTCTCGCTATTCCTGCGTGGCCCGCGCCGTCATCAGTTTGCGTGCGGCCCAAGAAAGAACACGGGCGTGTCCTCCCGTACACGACCGGGTGATGACGCCGACCTGGAGCCAAACCGACCCGGCCCTGTCACAAACCTGCAAGACAATCAGCGGGGGCGAAGCGTCATACATTCGACGAGCTTCGCGATCGCAACGCTGACGGGGGATCTGTGCATATCATTCTGGTTGAAGACGATCAGCAATTGGGCGCTGCCATACGGCGCGCCCTCGAGCGTCTTTCGTACACCGTGACGTGGCTGCTGGATGGCTGTCAGGCCACCACCGCGCTGCGTGATGAATCGGCCGATCTCGTGTTGCTGGATTTAGGGCTGCCTGGCAAGGATGGCCTCGATGTCCTGCTCGAAACTCGCCAGAACAACATCAAGACGCCGGTGTTGATATTGACCGCGCGTGATGCCGTCCAGGCCAGAGTACAAGGACTGGATGCCGGCGCGGACGACTACCTCACCAAACCGTTCCACCTGGACGAGCTGGGTGCCCGTATCCGCTCGCTGACGCGCCGCGTGCAGGGACTGGCGGTGAACAAGATCGAAGTGGGCGCGCTGTGCCTGGATCTTGGCACGTCAGAAGTGACTTTTCGCGACAAGCGAGTGGAGCTCACCCGCCGTGAATTTTCCTTGCTCCAGGCATTGATGGAACGCGCTGGCCGCCTGGTCCGCCGGGACGCCCTGGAAAACTCGCTCTACGGTAACGACAAAGCCGTGGGCGATGGCGCGCTGGACGTGCTCGTGCACTCGCTGCGACGCAAACTGAGCTTCGAGACGATCCAGAACATACGCGCGTTTGGCTACATGATTCCACGGGATCCTCAATGACCCTGAACAGCCTTCGTGGGCGACTGCGCTGGATGATCGTTGCGATGCTGCTCATTGTCTGGGTTCCCCTGGCCATCTACAGCTTCTCGCACACCAGTGCGGAACTGGAGGAAATGTCCGATGGACGGCTTGCCCAGGCCGCCCATACGATCAGCGCCCTGGTCCAGCGCGTGGGTATCCAGGGGCTGATCGGCAACGAGCGGCTAATGGCGAGCGTGCAAAAGAAAAAAGTGATCCAGGCGGCCGGCGACGTTCCCACCTGGGAGTCGCAGGTGGGTTTCCAGGTCTTTGACCCGCATGGAAAGCTGATGCTCGGCTCGGCCAATCTGCTGCCACTGCCGCCCACACCCATGGATCGTTCGTCTTATCAGGATCTGCGCAAGGCACACCATATCTGGCGCGTCTACACCTACGTCGACACCTCCAACGACATGGTGATCCGCGTAGCCGAGCGCTACGACACTCGCCTCGAGATCATCAACACGCTTTGGCTCGAACATGGCCTGCCCTTCCTGCTCGGCCTGCCGGTGCTCGCGCTGCTGATCGGCTGGTCGGTCGCGCGGGGCCTGCGACCGCTGATCGCACTTGCCTCGGCGCTATCGTCACGCGAGCCCGGCAGCCGCGAGCCGATCACGCTGGAGCATGCTCCGCAGGAACTGCAACCGGTACTCACGGCGCTCAACGCGCAGCTGGCACGGCAAGAGGATGCGCTGGAGCGCGAGCGACGTTTCAGTGCCGACGTGGCACACGAACTGCGCACGCCGCTGGCGTCGATCATGCTCAATCTCGAGAGCGCCCTGGCGACGAATGATCTGAGCGAAGCGCACGACAGCCTGGCCGGCGCGCAACACAGCGTCGGTACGCTGGCGCGCCGGATCGAGCAGCTGCTTGCACTGGCCAAACTCGAAGCCGGTGCCGCCTCCAGCCAGCTCGCCACGGTCGACCTCATGGAGCTGGCCGGCGATGTGATCGAAGAGCTGACGCCGGTGATCGCCGGCAGTGGCGTGGAGCTGGCCTTTCCCCCGTCGAACTCGCCCGTATGGGTGCGCGGCCACGATGCTGCGCTCGCCGCCCTGCTGCGCAACCTGCTGGAGAATGCGTTGCGCCATGTGCCGGCCGGAGGCCAGGTCCAGCTAGCCATCGAGCAACATGATCACGAAGCGACGCTGGA
The DNA here is from genome assembly GCA_036495265.1 of Dyella sp. Classification (GTDB taxonomy): domain Bacteria; phylum Pseudomonadota; class Gammaproteobacteria; order Xanthomonadales; family Rhodanobacteraceae; genus Dyella. The sequence goes on along the minus strand of DASXND010000057.1, from coordinate 12,470 downwards.
AGTGATCGACGATGGCCCGGGCATTGCGCCCGAACGTCGGGATGCCGTGTTCGCGCGATTTCATCGCGAAGCATCGAGCCGCGGCGAGGGTTACGGCCTTGGCCTCTCCATCGTGCAACGCGCGGCCCGCATGCATAACGCGTCCATCGAACTGCTCGACTCGCCGTTCGGCAAGGGTTTGCGGGTAAGGGTCGCCATTCCCGTGATGGCCTGATCCTTTTGCGACTCGCGCTATCGCCCACGGCCTTCGGCCTGGGAGTCGAGCGGATAGCGCGGGAAAAGGCGGTTCAGCTCGAGGTGAAATGACAAGCCCCGTCGCCGTGAGACAATGCGCCTTCCTGTCAGGACCCACGATCTCTCATGACCGTCCCCAAAGACGCATTTCGGCGCTTCCAGGAAGAACTCGCCGACCTGGACCGCAAGCATCAGGCGGACCAGAAAGAGCTCACGGACGACGCGCGCCTCGCCCTCGCGAGAGCTGAGTTTCTTGCGCTACAGAAGCGCTACGGATTGACCGTGGCCGATGTCGTTGCCTTCTTCCCTGAAGAGGACGGCATCCAATATCTGCAGCAACTCATCGCGGCGAGCGAAGCCGGCACCAAGCCCAGGAAGAGCACCAAAAAACAGCCGTAAACGTCGAGTTGGCGCCATGGCCGAGCTGGTCGCCATGGCTGATGCACAGCCTTCAACCTGCCCGAAGGCTCCCAGGCGGAAGCCGTGGCAGCAAAGATCACGGTAAAACCGCCAGGTAGTGGCTATCGGAATGCCGCCTCACCCCATTTGAGATTCCAGCTGACGCGCCCTCTTCCATCGCCAGGCGAACCCGCAGCGGGTTCGTGGCCCGACCACTAGCGGACATATCCAGGCGATAGAGGCCGCGGGCTAGTTCCGGCGGGCGACCCATCGACCTTCGTGGTTGGCACTTGTATCGCCGCCTGCGCGTTCCTGGTATTCCTGCTGCAGCCGGAAATTCCGCCGTGCGACCATCACGCCCACGCGGCTCCCGCTGTACAGCACTGCGCGAAACACACGATGCCCACTCCACGCAGCACCATGATGTCGCTGTCGATCGGCCTGCTCGTCATCGCCGTGACCAACTTCGTGCTGACCGCGGGCGTCCTGCAATGGACGCGAGCCGACCTTGATCCCATCGCCATGCCGCTGAGCGCCTATCTCATCGGCCCAGGTGGCGCGTGGTTGCGTTGTGCTTATTACCTGATGGCCGCTGCACTGGCGTGCCTCGCCTGGGCAAGCTATCGCGTATCCGATCTCCGCAAGCGCAGCAGCCTCGCAAGCGTTTTGTTGGTCGTGACTGCGCTGACACTGCCACTCGTGGCCATCACGGCCACCTACGAGCACAGCCCGCAGGAAAACTTGGCGCGGTTGATCCACAGCATGGCCGCGCAAACCACCTTCCTGTGCCTGGTGATGGGCATGCTGCTGTTGTCATCGCGCTGGCGACACGATCCGCGCCTGCGACACGGCAGTCGGGCGGGCATGCTGCTGGCCTGGCTGGCCTTCGCGCAGATGTGGCTGCTGGCTCTTTGGCCAGGCGCACCGCCAGGCCTGACCCAGAAAGTGCTGATCGCACTGATCTTGCTGTGGCTGGGATGGGCGGCGCTGCAATTGGAGCGGTTGCGGCGAACCAGAAGGCCGATCGCGCACAGGCTGCGCTCCTACAACAGCACACTGTAGGGGCGCAGCCTGTGCGCGCCCCGGCGCGAGCTCAGCCCAACTTGAACACGCGCTCGCGCACGAGTTCACACACCTTGCGCACGTCGCCGTCCATCGCGCGATCGCGCGCCATGAAGCCGATGTGGCGACGCAGCGCGTCATGCGCCTCGCGCACCGCCGAACCGGCGTGGAAGTCGCCCACGTTGGCCAGCGCACGGGTGAGCTCCTGCACTTCGCTGACGAACTGCGCATAGTTCGGGTGGCCTTCGCGCGGTGCATTGGCCACCTTGCCAGCCAGCGCCTGCCAATCGCCGCGAGCTGCGAGCCTGCGCGCGGCATTGAGCATGGCCTGACGGAAATCCAGCGCCTGCGCGGCGGTATACAGCTCCAGCGCAATCACGTAGCCAAGATCTTCCATCATCTCCAGCACGTGGCGCGCTTCGTTCGCGCCCATCGATACATGGTCTTCCGCATTCGCACTGGTCGGCACGGAATACACGCTGGCCGGATGCGCGCGCGTGGCCAGATCGTTCACCAGCGCGGCGGCAGTGTATTGCACGATCATGAAGCCGGAATCGGTACCGTCTTCGTTGCCGGTGAGGAAGGCCGGCAGGCCGTCGTTGGTGGCTGGATCGACGAGCTTGTTCAGACGGCGCTCGGCGATCGAAGCCAGCACCGGAATCGCCGCCTTCACGTAGCTCATCGCCAGTGCCAGCGGCATGCCGTGGAAGTGGCCGGCGGAAATCACCTGATCTTCAATGAACTGGGCGTCTTCGGCGTCCGGAAAAATCAGCGGGTTGTCGGTCACCGAATTGAGTTCGATGTCGATCACGCGACAGGCCTGGGCCCAGGCATCGCGCACGGCGCCGTGCACCTGGGGCATGCAGCGCAGGCAATAGGCGTCCTGCGGCTGATGCTTCTTGCCGCCCTTGAACGGCAGGAAGCGCGAGTAGAACGCCTCGCGACCGTGACGCTGGTTGGCCGGCACCCAGTCCCAGCCGATATCAAAGGTCAGCGCCTGATCAGCCGGATCGACCCAGGCATCGGTCGCCCACGGTTTGAAGCGAGGCACCAGATGGTAAGGAATATCGACCAGGGTGCTGCCTTCGAGCAGTTCGCGCACATGCGCGGCCGTTTCGACCTGGCCAGGATGCGGACGCAGTGCATGCACTTCGGGACGCAAGGCGCCACTGCGGCCGGCGAACGCGTCCAAGGTCATGGCCGCAGCGAGATCGGCCAGACCCAACAGGTGTTCCAGTTCGTCCAGCGCCAGCGCCGCCGTGGCGAGCATCTGCGCCGTACCGTTATTCAAGGCCAGACCTTCCTTGAACGACAGGCGAATCGGCGACAGGCCCGCGCGCTTCAGCGCTTCGGCGCCGGTGACTCTTTCGCCCTTGTAGAACGCTTCGCCGCCGCCCAGCAGCACGATGGCCAGATGCGAGAGCGGGGCGAGATCGCCACTGGCGCCTACGGAACCCTTCTCCGGCACCACCGGCACCACGTCGGCATTGAGCATCGCGGTCAACGCCTTCAGCGTCTCCACCCGAATACCCGAGTGGCCGCGCATCAGCGTGTTGATGCGAATCACCAGCATCGCGCGCACCACATCCGCCGCGAACGGCTTGCCCACGCACACGGCGTGCGTGGTGATCAGGTTGTGCTGAAGCTCTTCGAGCAAGCTGCCTTCGGGCTTGTCTGGATGACCGCCGGGTAGTTCATCACGCAGGCGATGCGCACCCAGCAGCTTGTCGGCGTTGCTGCCGAAGCCGGTGGTAACGCCATAGATCGGTTCGCCACAGCTGACTTTGTCGGCGAGGAAATCGGCAGCGCGCTGCACGCGCGCCAGCTGCGATTGGTCCAGCTCCACGCGCAGGCCCTGACGCGCCACGGCCACCAACTGCTCGCGGGTCAGGCTATTGCCGTCCAGGAGTATCGTCTTTGCGGTCATGCTTGCTCCGAGCCCGGACGGGCCATCGAATGAGTTTTATGTCGCGCCGCCGCGCATGGGGATGCGCGGCGACAATTTCATCAGGCGCCGACTTCGGCCTGGGCCAGCTCGACGCGCAGCGTCTTGATCAGTTCGGAGCGCTGCACCTCGAACTGATCCTCGCGGCGCAAATCCTTTACGGTAACCACGCCCTTGGCCAGCTCGTCCTCGCCCAGCACGATCACAAAGCGGATGCCCGCACGATCGGCGTACTTGAATTGCTTGCCGAGCTTGCCGCCTTCCAGCACCACTTCCGTAGCGATACCGGCGCCGCGCAACTCACTGGCCAAGGCGAGATAGGCCGGCAACTGGGCCGCGTCCATCTGCGTCACTAGCACGTCGACCGTGCTCTGCGCGGTGCCGACCAGACCGGCTTCACGCAGCTGCCAGTAAAGACGCGTCAGGCCAATGGAAATGCCCACGCCCGGCAAATGCGACTTGGTGTACTGCCCGGCCAGATTCTCGTAGCGACCGCCCGAACAGATCGAGCCGATCTGCGGGTGGTCGTTGAGCGTAGTCTCGTAGACCGTGCCGGTGTAGTAATCCAGGCCACGGGCTATCGACAGATTCAGCACGTAGTGCGATTCCGGCACGCCGAAGTCACGAATCATGCCCAGCACTTCCTTCAGCTCGGCGCGACCTTGCTCCATCGCTTCCGGGCCCGGGCCCAGCGCGTCGAGCTTGTCGAACGCATCCTGCAGCGAGGTGGAGCGCGTCTGCACGAAGGCGAGAATCTTCTGTGCCATGTCGGCGCTGAGTCCAAACGCTACGCCCGTGAGCGTGTCGCGCACATAATCGGCGCCGCGCTTGTCCAGCTTGTCCACCTCACGCAGGACCAGCGTCTGCTGCTCGCCATCGGTGACACCCAGGCTTTCGAAGTAGCCGCGCATCAGCTTGCGGTTGTTGAGCTGGATGGTGAACGCGCCGATGTTCAGTTCGCGGAACACGCTGTAGATCACCGCCGGCACTTCGGCGTCATAACGCACCGACAAGCTGTCCTTGCCGATCACGTCGATGTCGCACTGGTAAAACTCACGGAAACGGCCGCGCTGGGCGCGCTCGCCACGGTAAACGCGCTGCATCTGGTAGCGCCGGAACGGGAACGAGAGGTCGTGCTCGTGCTCGGCGACGTAACGTGCCAGCGGCACCGTCAGGTCGAAGCGCAGGGCCAGCTCCGGCACGCCATCGCCCTTGTCGGCGTTCAGCGCACCGGTGGACTGAACGAAATAAACCTGGCGCTCGGTTTCACCGCCGGTCTTGGTAAGCAGGACGTCGGAGAATTCCATCACCGGCGTTTCGATCGGCAGGAAGCCAAAGCGCTCGTAGTTGCGGCGGATCACGTCGAGCATGCGCTGGAACGCGATCTGGTCGAGCGGCAGCAACTCGAGCACGCCGGGCATGGTACGGGCCGGGGTAAGCGCCATGAAATCCTCTGCTTAACGATGTGTAGACGTCGAATAGCCGCCGGGCAACCCATCGCCGGACGGAGCCGTATAGATTACCAGAAGGCCGCCCCGGGCCCGAGTTGCGCGACTTCGACAGCGGCAGCCACTCGCCATGTCAGAAAATTCGCACGCCCCTGTTGCCAAGCCCGCGCAGGGTCATTAAGATACGCGGCTCCCACGGGGTGTAGCTCAGCCTGGTAGAGCGCTACGTTCGGGACGTAGAAGTCGCAGGTTCGAATCCTGTCACCCCGACCAAAATTCGAAGTAGCAAGGCTCTGAAAACCGCGTCACCGCGAGCTTTCAGGGCCTTTTTCTTTTCCAGCGCCGAAACGCCCCGAATCGCCCTGGCCAGCAGTAAACGGCTTGGCCAGCCACTTTAAGGTGGCAGTCTTGCGCCGGAAGCGGCCCACGCCCATCTCAGATGTTCGTGAGCATGGGCGGTCCGCCTTGGGCGACTTCCCTGCCGCAGGGAAAGCCTCGTGATATCCACGCCCCTCAGGGCATCTTTGCGGACTGAAGTTGCTCGACGATGGCGAGTGACTTGCTTACATGATCCTGCGGATGAAGATGGTCGGCTTCGGAGGAGAAAACGGCTGCGACTTTCCCGTCGCGCCCGATGACGAAGGTGGTGCGCGAGATGAAGCCGTGGTCGATGACGACGCCTCGGACGTCCTTCGCATCCGGTTCGGCCGCAGACATTTTCAGATCGAAGGACGCGGCGATCTTGCCGTCAGGGTCGGACGCGATCGGAAACTTGCCAGCGCAGTAATTCGGGTCAGCCGAGAACGTATTGAGTCGCTGGATGCTATCGGCAGAGACGCCGATGATCGTCGCACCGGCAGCCGTAAACTTTGCCGCTTCGGTAGCAAAGGCATGCGCCTCGATATCGCAACCTCCGGTATAGGCCGACGGAAAGAAGTACACGATCACGGGTCCGCTTTTGAGAGCCTCTGCAAGCGAAAGCGTGAAATCCTTTCCGGCCTTGCTGGCCTGGGCAGTAAAGGCGGGTGCGGTGGTGCCTTGCGCAATGGCAGCGAACGCCGAGGGCGCCATGGCCATTCCGGCGGCAAGGGCACCGGCTGCGAGCGAAAACGTAAGACGCTTATTCATTGCAGAAACCCTCGTTGATGTACATGGAAAAAGACAGTGCGGTAGCCTTATCCGGCTGGTGACCGACATGCTCGATGAGGTCGCTCCTCACCTAGGGTCGATGCCCAGGCAGTGAAGCGCAAGGGGCTTTGACCGGCTGACGAGGCTCGAGCGCGATCGCGCAGCCATTCCGGGCAATAAGCCACGGCTTCGAACGCAGTCAGGGCGGCGAGGCCGATCAAGCTCGCTAGATCTCGGTCAGCGGCATGCCCTGCCGGTGGCGATAAGCCTGGTGAAAGCCTCCCGTGTGATGCAGCTGGGCGCCTTCCACCAGATGTTCGTCAGAAATGACGCGGCAAAGGAAAAACGTGTGCAAGCCGATCTCCTGGCTATGCACGATGGCCAACTCCCGAATGCGCAGCGCCGCAGCAACGGCGGGAATGCCAAATTCCCGCGACGGTCGGACAGCAAACGGAAGCGCAGTCCAGTCCGTCAGCGGATGTTTATGATGCGCACCGAGCTTGTACACGACCGCCTTCATCGCCGCGGGCATGCTGGACAGCACGACCTTGCGCTCGTCCAGGATGGTCGGGATGGAAACATTGGTGCTGCGTAGCGCGAGCGAAAAGAATCCGCTCCGTTCCAGCGGGCCTATCAAATCCATCGGAAAGATATTCTGGCGGCCCTGTGTGCCGACGGAGACAAGCACGACCGGTCGTGGACACAGGTAGGCGATCATGAGCTTCTGTACCGCGGCAGGGTCGGTATTCAAGTGGTTAGTCGCGAGATTTTTCAGCATGAGGCGGTTCTGCAGCCACGCATTCCACGAGCGCCGCGGCCAGCGGAGGCAGCGGTGCCCACCAGCGGCGACGTGATAGAGGGTGAGCGATGCGTTTTCGGCAGTGACTGGCGCCAGCTGCGCCAGCCGCAAGACGCCTAGCAGCCGTCCGGTGGCGCGATCATGGTATTCCAGCACTGGACGTTGGCCCGCATCGACACTGGTCGCGATCACCAGTGGATTGAGCGAAGCCACGGTGTGGTCGGCCGTGACATCAGCCGAGTTGCCGTCCCAATGCAAGCTGGCGGTGACCACCTGCTGTGGAGGAGCGACGGCCACCGTCGACCATTGCGGTAATGGACGCACGAACGGCCTTATCCAATCCTTCCACATCTCAGACCCGCCGAAATAGCAAAAACATATAAAGCTGGGTGGCTAACCCGAGACCGCGCGGAATGAGGCGCTCCAGCCGGAAATACGGTGCCGCCGCGCGCGCCACGACTCGTGGCGCAAAACGATGAACGCGGCTTTCGCTTGGGATGGCGTAGTGACCGTTACGCATGAGATTCACCACATTCGACCTCCACCAGCCGTAACGCGCATCACCGAGGTAATAAGGGTTGAGCATACTGGCGAGAACAAAACCGTCCTGGCGCACCACGCGCGATAGCTCCTCAAAAAGCAGGCTGTGATCCGCGAAGTGGTCGAACACCGCAAAGTTCGCTGTGACCGCCTGCACCTTGCAAGTGAGTGGCGACGCAACCGTGACGATGGTTTTGCGGGCGATTTCATCGCGGCAGTTTTGCTCCAGATAGTCGCGCATCGCCTCCGAGGGTTCGTACACGAAGGTCGGGTGCCCGTTAGCGGCATAAGCCTTCGCATCGATACCCGTTCCCGCGCCGAAATCGAGCACGCCCGATCCCGCCGGCAGCAGGCCCAAGGCCATCTGCTGAAACCTGTCGCGCACCATGCGATCTCGCTGCGAGGCCAGCATGGTTAGGTGGTACTGCTCTCCGCTATGCATGTCGTCGGCGACCTTGATGTCTGCGTTGCCTGTTAAGCGATCTTCAAGCGCAGGCAGAAAGGGGGCTTGTCCGCGTGAGTGCCGGCCACGTGACCGAAAGTTGCCTCGCGCGAATCGCAAGCGGTGAACTCATGCCGGGCATCGATCCCCATATGGATAGATCCGGCGACGAGGTAACTAGGACGTGGAGCGATTCGATGCACCAAATGAGGCCTCCCTGGGCGGCACGTCACTTTTCCCATGAACCGTCGTCACCAGGTCGTTGCCGATGACCACGCATTGGTCCGCCATGGCCGCCACGCCGCTCCGATGCGATACGACGATCAGGATCGTCTGCCGCAGACGGGACTTTATGGCGGCGAGCACCGCCATCTCGGCCGCGGCATCCAGTGCGCTGGTGGCCTCGTCCAACAACGCAAGGAAAGGCTGCCGCAGGATGACCTGAGCCAGCAGCAGCCGTTGCAACTCGCCTCCCGAGAGCCTGCTCGACGAACTGTGCAAGGCCGTCTCCAGCCCATCGGCTGATTTTGCCAGCCGCTTGTCCAGGCCGACATCCGCCAGCGCGCTCCACAACATGTCATCGGTTGCGTCGGGCGCAGCCCACAACAGACACTCGCGCACCGAATGCTGCCAGGGCCGCACACTCTGGCTGACATAGGCACCATGACGTACGAGTTCACGGTACTCGTCAAAATCGACGGGCTGATCGCCGACTCGCGCCGCAAACCATTCGGGCCGCATCATGCCGGCGAGGACATCGACCAGGCTGCTCTTGCCAATGCCTGAGTCACCCGAAATCAAGGTCAGTTCGCCGGGTGTCAACGCCAGGTCACCGAGGTCAAGACCGGCATCGGGCGGCCTCACGCGCATGCGGTCGATGCGTAGGGCGTGGCGGGAAACCGTCGCGCGCGGCGAGGCATCGAATGATCGAGCCGACTCCAGGTGCATGTACTTGCGCCAGAGTTCAGATGCCGGCGCGGCCGAGCGCAGCTGCTGGAAGTTTTGCCGGGTCGACACCAGATAGGGAAGCAATCGCCCGAGCAGCAGACAGACGGCGATGAGCGACGATTGGTCGACGCCGTGCCAGCGGTAGGCCAGCACGAGGACGACGGCGATGCCGACCGCAGCCATCAGTTCCAGCATCAGTTTGCCGGAGGCGATCAGCTCAAGCTGGCGCCGATAGCCTTGGCCCAGCCGGGCCGAAATCGTGCCGAAGCTGTGCTTCTCGGCGTCCTCCCGCTCGAACGAGCGTACGTGGCGCAAACGCCGTGGAAAGTCCTCGCTCAACCAGAACAAGCGAGTCAAATCTGCGATGTACTGGCGGCTGACCTGCGATTGTTCGCGGCCGAAGGCGCGTGATGCAACCAGTGCAAAGCCGGCGATCAGGGGCACCGCGAGCACCAGCGGCGGCGAAAGCCATAACGCAAAAACCAGGCTCACGACGGTGGTCACGCCAGCGACCAGCAGTTGCAGCAGGGCACTGTATGCCTGGGTGATGATTTCCACGTTGTAAGTGAGGACGTTGGCGATCTCCGCCGATGTCCGGTCCGCCAGCGAGGTCAGTGGCGCATCAATCAATCGCGCATGCACGAGTTGACGCCGCGTCATGCTGTATCGACTGGTCAGGCGCGCGGCCAGCCGAGCCGCCAACCAGCGCAATACCGCTACGCTGACCGTGGCGGCAGCGAAGTAGGCAGCCTGCTTCTCGACGGACCCGTGGACCTCGAACATGCCCCCAGCGATCGTCAACGGGGCCCCCGGCTGCACCAGCGGCACCAGGAGCAGTGCCGCGAGACTGCCCATCAGCGCAGCCGCCAGTGACAGCACGATGTATACCGCGATTTCCGCCAGATCCGCGCCCGTGAGCGTACGCGCGAGCGAACGCAGCAAGTCGCGTGCGCGGTCGCGTGCCGGTGGCGACTTGCCAGGCATCGTCATGAACTCGCGACGCGGGGCAGCCGCAGGGACCGCCGCTTCGATGACACATCAAGGTGATTTAGAACGGCACTTCTCCCAGGCCGAAGGCGCCAACCCCCGTGGGTGCGACTTTGGCGGGGAATGGTTGTGCTTGCACCAGGACCAGGCACCTGGCTGAATCAGTTAAGCAGCCGCAGCAGGGCGTCGACAGATGCCCGCGGATGCGTCCCACGACGCAGTTCGTAGATGCCCTGCCCCACCAGCTGGCTCTCGAAATGTCGCCAGCCAGGCTGCCCGGCTGCATACGGCTGATCGGCCAGCAACCGGGCTACGACGTCACCCGCAGGGATCGCTTGCAACAGCTCCCTGGGATCGTCGGCCGATTGACTGGAGACGAAAACCGCGCCGACCAGCTTCAGCGGCGTGGCCGCGAGTCGCCCATGGCCACGCCTCAAGTCAGCCTCAAACTTATCCACGCCACTACGACGGCGAATGACGGGTGCCTGGCTGATCCAACGGCGGACGTCGCCCTCGTCGATGAAACGCAGCGCATCGGCCTGCACATGCAGGTAGTTGGCAATACCGGTTGCGAGCAGGCTTTCCGGGTGCACGAAGACGGCATCTTCGGCAAGAAAATCCAGACCGTGCAGCAGACTGTGCAGAGCCAGTGTCGACTTCCCCGAGCCGCTGCCTCCCAATAAGAGGACGCCGCGCCCCTCGCGCCCGACACAGGCGCCATGCAAAGGGACCAGCCCCAAACCGCGCGCCGCCAAGGTAAACACGGCGAACTCAATGAGCTCGTAACGCAGGTGATAGGGATGGCTCAGCATGTCCTCCGAAGCGACGACCAGGGCCCGACGCTGTGCGGGCGCGAGGACAACGTAATTTGACACATCCATCACGCCGCAGATCAGACCTGCGCCTGCCTGCATTTGCACACGCGGAGGTTCCAAGTCACGCGGCGACATCTGCCGCGGCAACAGGCGAAGCTCGATAGTGAACTCCTGTGTGGTCATCGGCAGCTGTTGTTGCGGCAGCTCTCCGTACGCCGCCTCAACCAGTTGCAGCAGCGCCTGGCTGTTGCTGTCGAACCGAAATCGCCCGCCCAAGATGTGCTTTTGAACGGAGAAACCGTGGATGGGTCGCTCGCCGAAGGGGTCAGCGCTGTCGTCGTGAACGCTGTGAGAAGGAGTCAAGGCCATGATCATCGCCCAAAAGGTCCGCCCAATTTGATAGCACAGGGGGCCACGGCACGACACCGAAATATTTTTGCCGCTTGAGGCAACCGCAGATAGGGGCCGGCGCACTCACGTGGAAATAGCGTTGATCCTGGGAGTCGGCTTGCCGGCATTAACCCTGACGCGTCCCAACACATCCCCACGGCTACGTTCGAGGCCTCTTCCAGATGCTAAAGATTCAGGTCGGCCACGCCTACTTCCTGAAGCTCGACAGGAAACAGTGGGAGCGCGGCAAACCGTATCCCCCGCTCGCCACCATTCAGATTGCTGCACTCTTGCGGCAGATGGGTCACGAGGTTTCGTTGTTTGACGCCATGCTTGCCGATGGTGTCGAAGACTATGAAGAGTCGCTACACAGCGCGCAGCCAGACCTGGTGGTGCTGTATGAAGACAACTTCAATTACCTGACCAAGATGTGCCTTGGCCGTATGCGCGAGGCTGCCTGCCAGATGATCGCCGAGGCGCGCGTCAGTGGCGCCCGCGTGATCGTCGCCGGCTCGGATGCCTCCGACCACCCGGACCCGTTTCTCACGGCGGGCGCGGACGCGGTGCTGATTGGCGAAGGCATTGCCGCCCTGGTCACCCTGGTCGAGCGGCTCGATCGAGACCGCCAAATCCACCACCATGGCTTAGCAGCCGGCGTCGCCGGAGTCGCTACGCTGGTGGACGGGCAGACGCAATTGCTGCGCATCGGCGCGCAACCGCCGGACCTGCGTTTGGTCGGCCATCCCGCCTGGGATCTGGTCGATATCGAGCGGTATCGTGCGATATGGCAGGAGCGCCATGGTTATTTCAGCCTCAATATGGCCGCTTCGCGAGGTTGTCCCTTCCGTTGCAACTGGTGCGCCAAGCCGATCTGGGGGAACCACTATCGGCAGCGTCATGCCGAGGATGTGGCTTCGGAAATGAGCTATCTGAAACAGGCATTCAAGCCCGATCACATTTGGATGGCCGACGATATTTTCGGTTTCCACGTGGACTGGGTGACCGAGTTCGGCGACTACTTGAGCAGCGTCGACGGGTCGGTACCGTTCACCATCCAGACGCGCGCCGATCTGATCAGTGAACGCATGGCCGCCGCGCTGAAGCTAGCTGGGTGCGCAGAGGCGTGGATCGGTGCGGAAAGCGGCAGTCAACATGTCCTGGATGACATGAACAAGGGCACCAAGGTCGAGGACCTTATTGCAGCCCGCGCCCGTCTGGGTGCGCAAGGCATCCGCGTGGGCTTCTTCATCCAGCTGGGTTATCTGGGTGAACAGCTGGCCGATTTGCTGGCGACCCGCGAGCTGATTGCGCAAGCTGCTCCGGACGACATCGG